>NZ_AFPR01000515.1:0-1535 GCF_000219295.1 Acidiphilium sp. PM | reverse complement strand
GGTGGAGAGCTACTCGGACCGAGCGATCTCGGGTGCGTCCATGCTCCGTCCCGGCATTCAGGCACTGATGGAGGACGCCGGCCGGCGCCGGTTCGACGTGGTGCTGGCCGAGGCAATGGACCGGCTTTCCCGCGACCAGGAGGATATAGCGGCCCTGTTCAAGCGCCTGCGCTTTGCCGGTGTTTCGATCGTGACGATCGCCGAGGGCGAGATCAACGAGATGCATATCGGCCTCAAGGGCACGATGAACGCGCTGGCCCTGAAGGATCTGGCCCAGAAGACGCATCGCGGCCTGCTCGGCCGGGTCGAAGCGGGCTTGTCCGCCGGCGGACGTGCCTATGGCTATGACGTGGTCCGCCGCACCGACCACAAGGGCGAGCCGATCCGCGGCGAACGGGCGATCAATGAGGCCGAAGCGGCGGTCGTCCGCCGGATTTTCACGATGGCGGCAGAGGGCGCGAGCCCGATTGCCATCGCCAAGACGCTGAACGGCGCAAAAATCCCGGGACCCAATGGGCGTGCCTGGCAGGACACGACGATTCGGGGACATGCGAACCGCGGCACCGGCATCTTGCGCAACGAACTTTACATTGGCGTCCAGGTCTGGAACCGGATGCACTACATAAAGGATCCGGCCACCGGCAAACGCGTCTCGCGGATGAACCCAACAACGGAATGGGTGCGTGAGGAGGTTCCGCATCTGCGGATCATCGACCAGGACCTTTGGGATTGTGTGCAGCAGCGCCTGGCCGCGGTTCGTATCGCCTCGGGCGCGGACAAGATCGACCGCGCGGTCTTTCATGAGCGGCGCCGGGCGAAGCACATTCTCACCGGCAAGTTGTTCTGCGGCACCTGCGGTGGCAGCTTCGGGGCCGTCGGCAAGGATTATCTCTCCTGCGCCGCTGCCCGGAAGCAGGGCACGTGCGACAACCGGCGCGGTATCCGGCGGAGCGAGCTCGAGAGCCTGATTCTCGACGCGCTGCGCCACCAGCTGATGCAGCCCGAGCACGTCGCCGAGTTCGTGACGGAATACACGGCCGAATACAACCGGCTCAATTCCGAACGCTCAGCCGCCCTCGCGTCGCATAAGCGCGAACTGGAGAGTGTCACCCGCAAACTGGATGGCCTGATCGATGCGATCGCGGAGGGGATGCGGGCACCGGGGCTGCAACAGAAGCTCGACACGCTGGAGGCGCGGAAGGCGGAACTGACCCGGCTGATCGAGACCGCTGGGATTTCGCTCCCGTTGCTGCATCCGAACCTGGCGGAGACCTATCGCGAGCGGGTGACCGATCTCCATGCCGCCCTCACCCGCGAGGACGGCGGCACCGCAGCACTGGAAGCAGTCCGCGCGCTGATCGAGCGCGTCGACGTGTCACCGCCTGACGGCGACGATACCCGCTCTCTGCCGAAGATTGTGCTGACGGGTGCGATTGCGGCGATGGTTGGGCTGGCGCTGGAGCCTGCTGCCGGAACGCAGAAAGCCGCGCGAGTGGGCGCGGGTGTATGTGGTTTGTTCGCGAGTTCGGTAATGG
>NZ_AFPR01000516.1:0-547 GCF_000219295.1 Acidiphilium sp. PM | reverse complement strand
GGGAGGACTTCGTACCGCCAGACGAGGTCTATGCGGGCGTGTGCCGCCGCGGCCGGCAGATGCTTGGCCTCGATACGATGGCGCTGGAAAACGCCGCGCATGGTCACGATCCGCAGACATTTGTCCGCGGCATTTTTGTCTACGGCACGCTTCTGAGTGGAGAGGCGCGTGCCGCCGCCCTGAGAGGGACGGTTCGTGCGGCCTCGACAACTGGGACCTTGGTCGATCTGGGTGTGTTCCCGGCACTCATTCTCACGGGCGAAGGGCGTGTCGAAGGTGAATATGTGGTGCCTGACGATCTCGCCGATACGCTTGAGCAACTCGACATGATCGAGGGGGCGGCGCCCAGATGCGGCACCAACGGTTTCTATCGGCGCACCATTCTGTCGGTCGAGGCCGAAGATGTGCGGCAGCTGGCATGGGCTTATGTGCAGAGCGACCAGCAGGCAGGCGATCTGCCTCGGATCGCGTCGGGCTCATGGCGCAATCGATATTGAATGAAGGATAACGGAATGCATGACGACGCCATTCTTGATCGCGCCCTTGG
>NZ_AFPR01000517.1:0-30680 GCF_000219295.1 Acidiphilium sp. PM | reverse complement strand
GGAAGCTGGCCTCGGCACCGTCGAGAAACCGGGCCGGATCGAAGCCGCGCTCGGCCTGGGCGATGCGCGCGAGCGTCTGCCCGACGACGGTGTGAGGCGCGGGCACCGGGCGGGTGGACCGCGGCGGCTCGGCAACCCCCTCGATCACCGGGCCGCCGGGACGCTGCATGCCGCCGGCCGCAGTCGGCTCGGGCATGGGCGGCCGCTCGTAGCCGGTGCGACGGCCCAGCACGCTGCGCAAGCGCAGCACCAAGAAGCCCGCGACGAGCGCGAGAAGGACAATATCGACGGGAAATCCGGTATGCATGACGCTAAGACACCTGTTCTCGGGGCAAGCCCGCCCTCGTGATAGGCCGAGCGCGGCGCGCCTGCAACCGCGGCATGCCCGACGCGCGGTTTGCCGAAGCCCCCGGCGCAGGGTATCGCTGAAGGCATGATCCTGCTTCGCCACGGCCAGAGCGAGTTCAACCTCCACTTCACCGCGACGCGGCGTGACCCTGGAATCGAGGATCCCGGACTGACCGAACACGGGCACGCGCAGGCGGAGGCCGCGGCTTCGGCGCTTGAAGGGCACTCGCTGCGGCGGCTGATCGTCTCGCCCTATACCCGTACGCTGCAGACGGCAGCGCCGGTGCTGGCGCGGCGGCCCCTCGATGTCGAAATCTCGGCGGAGATCCGCGAGCGGTTCCACTTCACCTGCGATATCGGCAGCCCACCGGATCGCCTTGCCGAGAGGTTCCCGGATCACGATTTCGCGCACCTGCCGACTCGCTGGTGGCCTGACGAAACCGAGACGGAGGAGGCGGTGATCGAACGCGCGAATCGGTTCCGCGCGGCGATGGCGGCGCGGCCGGATTGGCGGGAGACGCTGGTGGTCAGCCATTGGGCCTTCATCCTGGCACTCACCGGACAGTCACTGACCAACGGTTCATGGATAAACTATGATCCGACCTCGCCGCCGCCGTCCGCCTTGCGCTGGCGTCCCTGACCGCGGCCGGCGCAGGAGGTCTTGAATCGTGCGTCAGACATTAAAAAATACGTCAGGCCTGAAGTCGTATCGGGACGAGAAGACGGGCGCGGAAAGGCCAGAGGCGCGTGACACGACGACCAATCACCGCATGAGGCGCCTCCGCCTCGCCGCCGCCGCGCTGCTGACGCCGGGACTTGCAGGCTGCGCCGTCGGTCCCGCGTTCCACATGCCGCAGACTAATGTGCCGGCGCGGTTTTCGGCCACCGCGGACGCAAAGCCGGCCTGGCCGAAGCCCGGATGGTGGCGCCATTTCGGCTCGCCGGAGCTCGACCGGCTGGTGGAAGCGGCGAAGGCACACAATTTCTCGGTGATCGAGGCGATCGACCAGCTCGAGGCGGCCAACGCGCAGGCACAGATCGCCGGCGCGCCAGTGCTGCCAGCGATAACGGGCAGCGGCAGCGGGTCATTCCAGCAGATCCAGGCGAATGCCGGCAACGGGCTGCAGGCGGTGGATACGCGCAGCTTCACCGCGACGTTCCAGGCCTCCTACCAGCTCGATTTCTGGGGCAAGAACTATGACGCGCTGCGCGCGGCGCAGGCGAACGCGGCGGCGGCGGAATTCAACGCGGCGACGGTGGCACTGACCGCCGAAGCCTCGGTCGCCACCGTCTATTTCCAGGTACTGGCGTACCAGGACCAGCTGGGAATTGCGCAACGCAATCTGAAGGCGGCGGAGGGGCTGCTCGCACAGTTGCGGGCGGAACTGCGGGCCGGGATAGTCGATGCACCGACGGTGGCGCAGCAGGCTGCGCTGGTTGCGTCTGAGCGGGCGAACATTCCCAACCTGGTCTCGCAGATGCGCCAGGAGGCGATCGGCCTCGGCATCCTGACGGGGCGGGCGCCGGAATTCCTGCGCGTGCGGGGCGGCTCGCTCGGCGCGCTGACGGTGCCGGCGCTGGCGCCGGGACTGCCGGCCGGGCTGCTGGAGCGCCGGCCCGACATCGCGGAGGCGAAGGCCAACCTGATCGCCGCCAACGCCAATGTGCGTGGCGCGATCGCGGCGTTCTTCCCGTCGATCACGCTGACCGGCTCGGGCGGCTGGCAGAGCAAGGCGCTGAACCTTCTCTTTGCGCCAGGCTCGACACTGATCTCGGCGGCAACCTCGATCGCCCAGCCGATCTTCGAGGGCGGTGCACTGACCGGGCAGCTGCGGGTGAGCCGCGCGACCTATCGGGAAGATGTCGCAAAATACGAGCAGGCGGTGGTGCAGGCTTTCACCGATGTCGAGACCGCGATGACCGCGCTGCGCTACGCCACCGACCAGGAAGCGCTGCAGCAGGTTGCGGTCGCACGCGCCCGAGCCGCGCTGGATGGCGCCAGGGCGCAGCTCAGGGCCGGCGTGGTCGATATCGGCACGGTGCTGAACGCCGAGCAGACCCTGCTGTCGGACGAGACGACGCTGGTGACGACGCGGCTCACCCGGCTCGATGCCGCGGTCAATCTCTACAAGGCGATGGGCGGTGGCTGGACGGCCGGCGCCGGCAAGGATCACTGACGATGGCGAAACGGCGCGGACGGATCATTTTCGGGCTGGTGGCGCTCGCCCTTGTCGGCGCGGTGGCGTACCGGCTGGCGCACCGGACGAAACCCGCGCACGGCGGCGGGGCAACGGCGATTCCTGTGGAGGTGGCGAAGGCGACGCGGCAGAACGTGCCCGTCTACCTCGATGCGCTCGGCACCGTCGTCGCCTACCACACGGTGACGGTGCAGCCGATGATCACCGGGCCGCTCACCAGAATCCTGTTCACGCCCGGCCAGTTCGTGAAGAAGGGCGATCTTCTCGCGGAGATCGATCCCGCGCCCTATCGCGCGACACTCGACCAGGCGGAGGCGAAGCTTGCGCAGGACAAGGCGAGTCTCGCCAACGCGGAAATGCAGGCGCGACAATACGCCTCGCTGGTCAAGCAGAACTACACCTCGAAACTGCAGGCGGCGACGGCGCTCGCCACCGCCGCCGAGGATCGGGCGCTGGTGAAGCAGGACGAGGCCAGCATCGAGACCGACCGGATCAATCTCGGCTATACGCGGATCACCGCGCCGATTTCCGGACGCACCGGCATCCTGCAGGTGAATGCCGGCAATATCGTCAGCCCAAGCACTACCAGCGGCATCGTGGTGATCAACACGCTGCAGCCGATCTCGGTGCAGTTCAGCCTGCCGCAGCAGGATCTGCCGGCGATCATCGCCGCGATGAAGCGTGGCAAGGTTGACCTGCTCGCCACCGAGGAGGGCGATCCGCAGACCGCGAAGGTGCTCGACCACGGCACGCTCGCCGTTCTCGACAACACGGTGAATGCGAACACGGGAACGCTGACGCTGAAGGGCACGTTTGCAAATCCGGACCTCACGCTGTGGCCCGGCGCCTATGTGAACGTCCGCACGCTGGTCCGGACGATCGACGATGCGGTGACCGTGCCACCGGTCGCGGTGCAGCAGGGACCTTCCGGTAGCTTCGTCTTTCTCGTGAAGCCGCCGGCCAAGAAGGGGGGATCGTTCACCGTGATTGACCAGAAAGTGACGCTCGGCGTGCAGACGGCGCGCGTCGTGGTCGTCACCAGCGGACTTGTCCCTGGCGACGAGGTGGTGACCGAGGGCAATTCGCGCCTGAAGGGCGGATCGGCGATCCACATCGTCACGGGTTCCGCCGGCGCGCCGTGAACATTTCCGCCCCGTTCATCGCCCGGCCGGTCGCGACATCGCTGCTCGCGATCGCGCTGCTGCTGATCGGCGCGCTGGGCTATCGGGCACTGCCGGTCTCCTCGCTGCCACAGGTCGATTTTCCGACGATCCAGGTGGTGACCAAGCTTCCCGGCGCCTCGCCGGATACCGCCTCGAAACTGCTGACCGCGCCGCTCGAGCGGCAGTTCGGGCAGATCGCGGGGCTGGCGGCGATGAGTTCGATCTCGAGCCAGGGGACCAGCGCGATCACGCTCCGGTTCGACCTCTCGATGCCGATGACGACGGCCGCCCAGGACGTTCAGGCCGCGATCAACGCCGCCTCGGGCACGCTGCCACCAAACCTGCAATATCCGCCGACCTATTCCGAGGTGAATCCAGCGGACGCACCGATCCTGACGCTGGCGCTGACCTCGCGCACGCTGCCGCTCGACGCCATCGCGGATGCGGCGCAGACCCGGCTTGTGCCCAAGCTCTCTCAGGTGAAGGGGGTGGGCAAGGTGACGGTCGAGGGCGGGCTGACCAAGGCAATCCGCATTGAGGTGAACCCGGCGCGGCTCGCTGCCTATGGCGTGTCGCTCGAGGATGTGCGCAACGCCATCGCCAATGCCAACCAGTCCGGCGCCAAGGGCGCGCTGGACGGGCATAATCAGGCCTACACGATCGGCGCCAACGACCAGATTACCATGCCGGCGCAGTATCGCGACCTGATCATCGCCTATCGCAATGGCGCGCCGGTGCGGCTGTCGGCGGTGGGGACGGTGAGCCCTGGCCTCGAGAACGACCTGCAGAGCGCGAGTTATGACGGCACGCCGGCGGTGGTGGTCGATATCCAGCGCCAGCCCGGGGCGAACATCGTCAGCACGGTGGCGGATGTGCGGGCTGCGCTGGCGGGGCTGCGCGCGGCGATGCCGCCGGGCATCGATGTGAAAGTCGTCGCCGACCGGACGGGGACGATCCGTGCCTCGGTGCGGGACGTGCAGATCACGCTGATCACCGCGGCCCTTCTCGTCGTGCTGGTGATCTTCCTGTTTCTGCCCAATCCGCGCGCGGTCCTGGTGCCGGCGGTGGCGCTGCCGCTCTCGATCGTCGCGACCTTCGCGGTGATGAACGAACTTGGTTTCCAGCTCGACAATCTCTCGCTGATGGCGCTTACCGTCGCTTCGGGCTTCGTGGTCGACGACGCGATCGTGATGATCGAGAACATCGTCCGCTTCATCGAACAGGGCGAGTCGCCGCTGCGGGCCGCCTATCTCGGCAGCGCGCAGATCGGCTTCACCATCGTGTCGCTCACCGTGTCTCTGGTCGCGGTATTCATTCCACTGCTGTTCATGCCGGGAGTGATCGGGCGACTGTTCTCGGAATTCGCGGTAACGCTGTCGATCGCGGTGGTGATCTCAGCGGTGGTGTCGCTCACGCTGACGCCGATGATGAGCGCGCGGCTGCTGCGCGGCGCCGAGGCCTCGCAGCCGGGACGGATCGCGCGCGCGGCGGAGGCGGCGCTGGCGAGCGTGCGGGAGCGCTACCGCGCCGGCCTGGCCTGGAGCCTGCGGCACCAGCGGCTGATGCTCGCCACCTTCGGGGCGACGGTTGTGGCCACCGGCATCCTGTTCGCGATCATCCCGAAGGCGTTGCTGCCGCAGGAGGATACCGGCGCGATCGTCGCCGTGACGGAAGGCGCGCAGAGCATTTCGCTCGATGCGATGACGCGGCTGCAGGACCGGGCGATCAGGGCGATACGCGCCGACCCGGCGGTGGCGGGCGTCACTTCGCTGCTGGGGTCCGGCCTGACCAACCCGACGCCGAATACCGGCCGGCTCGGCATCACGCTCAAGCCGATCGGCCAGCGCCCCGCGATCGACACGGTGATGTCGCGGCTGCAGGCGCGGCTGGCCGGGATTCCAGGACTGCATGCCTACATGCAGCCGGTGCAGGACATCACGCTTTCCTCGCGTGTCTCGCCCACGCAATATCAATACACGCTCACCGACGCCGACCAGACGGAACTTGACGCATGGGCGCCGAAGATCCGCGCCGCCCTAGCCGCCCTGCCGCAGATTACCGACCTCGCCAGCGACCAGCAGAACCAGGGGCTGGAGACCTATATCGACGTCAACCGCGCCGCGGCGGCACGGCTTGGCATTTCGATGGCGACGATCGAGGCGACGCTCTACGACGCGTTCGGCCAGCGGCAGGTCAGCACGATCTATACGCAGAACGCGCAGTATCGCGTGGTGCTCGGCGTGGATCCCGCCTATGCGCGATCGCCGCAGGCGCTGGCCAGCATCTATGTGCCAACCGGCAGTCTTTCGGCGAGCGTCTCGTCCACGGCGCTCGGCCCCGGCGGATCGGTGAGCGGAAACAGCACGACGGCAACGGGGGCCGCGGGCAGCGTCAGCACGTCGGTAGCCGGCGAAGTGCCGCTGCTGGAGGTGGCGAAGATCGACCAGCGCTACGGACCGCTCGCAATCACCCGGGAAGACCAGTTTCCCTCGGTGACGCTCAGCTTCAATCTCGCGAAGGGTGCGTCACTCGGCGCGGCCGAGAGCGCGATACGCAGTGCGGAGCAAAAACTCGGCGTGCCGGATACCATCAGCGGACGGTTCTCGGGGGCGGCGGCCGAGTTCGAAACCTCGCTCGCGCAGGAGCCGTGGCTGATTTTCGCGGCCCTCGTCGTCATCTACATCGTGCTCGGGGTGCTTTACGAAAGTACGATCCATCCGGTGACGATCCTCTCCACCCTGCCCTCGGCGGGGATCGGCGCGCTGCTCGCGCTGATGCTCTTCGGCGCGGATTTCACCCTGGTGGCGCTGGTCGGCATCGTGCTGCTGATGGGCATCGTGAAGAAGAACGGCATCATCATGGTCGATTTCGCGATCGAGGCTGAGCGCACGCGGGGGCTGAGCCCGGAGGCGGCGATCACCGAGGCGGCGATCCTGCGGTTCCGCCCGATCATGATGACGACGATGGCGGCCCTGCTCGGCGCGGTGCCGCTGGTGCTGGAAGGCGGCGCGGGCGCGGAACTACGCGCGCCGCTCGGCATCACCATCATTGGCGGATTGCTGGTCAGCCAGTTGCTCACGCTGTTCACGACACCGGTGATCTACCTCGCGATGGACCGGCTGCGGCCGGCACGGCGGGAAGCGCCGGCGGCACAGACTGGCCCGGCGGAATAGGCGGTGAACGTCTCATCGATCTTCATCCGGCGGCCGATCGGGACGACGCTGCTTGCCCTTGGCATCCTGATCGCCGGCGCGCTGGCCTATCTGCAACTGCCGGTCGCACCGGTGCCGAGCATTCCGATTCCCGCAATCGTCGTCTTCGCTTCCGATCCGGGGGCCTCGCCGGCGATCATGGCGAGCACCGTTGCGGCCCCGCTGGAACACGCGCTGGGCACGATTCCGGGGGTGAACGACATCCGCTCACAGAATTCGGTGGGTTCGACATCGGTCGTGCTGTTGTTCAATCCGGGGCCGGATATCAGCGTCTATGCCCACGCAGTACAGGCCGCGATCAACGCCGCGCTGCCCAACCTGCCCGCCTCGATGCCACGGCGGCCCTATTACAAGGAATTCAATCCGGCGTCGCGCCCGGTGATGTCGCTGGCACTGACCTCGGACACGATGAGCCTAGCGCAGATCTATAACGTTGCCGACACGGTGCTGGACCAGAGGCTGGCGCAGGTACCCGGGGTGGCGCAGGTCGGCATCTATGGCGGCGGATCGCCGGCCGTCAGGATCCGGCTGAACACACAGGCACTCGCCGCGGCCGGACTGACCAGCGCCGATGTCTACAACGCAGTACGCAGCGCCAATGTCACACAGCCGCTCGGCGTGATCGAAGGACCGCACCGAGCCTGGACGCTGGTTGCCAACGGACAGCTCACCAGCGC
This sequence comes from Acidiphilium sp. PM, assembly GCF_000219295.1. Taxonomy (NCBI): domain Bacteria; kingdom Pseudomonadati; phylum Pseudomonadota; class Alphaproteobacteria; order Acetobacterales; family Acidocellaceae; genus Acidiphilium; species Acidiphilium sp. PM. The sequence goes on along the minus strand of NZ_AFPR01000517.1, from coordinate 23,082 downwards.
AACGCAATATCGCGACATCGTGCTCAAATCGGCGTCGGGCGCGCTGCTACGACTATCGGACGTGGCTTCCGTGATCGACGGCGTTGCCAACACGCAGCTTGCCGCGAGCGCGAACGGCAAGCCGGCGATCACCATCGAGATCACCAAGACCGCCGACGCCAACGTGATCAAGACGGTCGAGGGCGTGAGGAAACTGCTGCCAGACATCCGCACCTGGCTGCCGCCGTCGGTGAAGCTGTCGATCCTGAACGACCGCACGACAACCATCCGCGCGAGTGTGGCCGACATCCAGATCACGCTGCTGATCACCATCCTGCTCGTGCTCGCGGTGGTCACGCTGTTCATGCGCCGCATGACGCCGACCATCGCCGCCGGTGTCACGGTGCCGCTCTCGCTGGCCGGGACCGTGGGCGTGATGTGGGCACTGGGTTTCACGCTCGACAATTTTTCCCTGCTGGCGCTGACCATCTGCGTGGGCTTCGTGGTCGATGACGCGATCGTGATGATCGAGAATATTGTGACACAGCATGAGCGAGGCCTGAGCGGCATCGAGGCGGCTCTGGTTGGAGCGCGGCAAATCGGTTTCACCGTCATCTCGATCACGATCTCGCTCGTCGTCGTGTTCCTCCCGCTCACGCTGATGGGCGGTGTCATCGGCGACCTGTTCTACGAGTTCGCGATGACGCTTTCGGTGGCCATCCTGATCTCGGGCGCAATCTCGCTCACGGTCACGCCGATGGTTTGCGGGCATTTCATGGGGCGGACTCCGAAAGTGGGGCGTGACTCGCGGATCGCGCGTGGGATCGACCGGCTCTACCGGCGCAGCCTCGATGCCTACGCGCGCAGCCTAGACTGGGCGCTCGCGCATCGCTGGCTGATGCTGGCGAGCTTCGCGCTCACCGTAGCCCTGACCATCTTCCTCTACATCAAGGTACCCAAGGCGTTCATTCCCGAGCAGGATTCGGGGCTGATCATCAGCCATACGATGGCACCGTCAGACGTGTCATTCTCGCGGATGAAACGGCTGGAAGCGCGCGTTGTTGCTGCGATCCTGAAAAATCCCGCCGTGGATACGGTGAGTTCGCGCATCGGCGTCGCCAACGGATTCTCCACCGCCAATCGCGGTCAGATGTTCATCCAGCTCAAGCCGCTATCCGAGCGCACGGCGTCGGCACAGGAGGTCGTGCGCCAGCTTCAAGCGCGACTCGCGCGGATTCCGGGAATCACCACGTTCATGTTTGTGGCGCAGGACCTGTTTTTTGGAGGACAGTCGAATGGCGGAGAATACAGCTTCTCGGTCGTCGATCCCTCTCTTGCGGGATTGGATCAGGTTACAACAGAGATCGAACGGAAGCTGCGCACGCTAAAGCAGGTCGACAATATCTCGACCGATCAGAACAAGGCACAGACCCAGATCACGGTCGAAATAGACCGCAACGCGGCTGCGCGTCTCGGCGTCTCGATTGCGGCGATCGACGGCGTGCTGCAGAACGCCTTCGCGCAGCAGCAGATTTCTCGGATTTACGAGGCCGAGAACCAGTATTCAGTGATCCTGAAGGTGCCGGAGGGATTGGATCGCTCACCCGTCGATCTCCAGCATATCTATGTCGCCGGCACGAAAGGGCCGCTGCCGCTTTCGGCTGTCGCGCATTATGTCCGGGCGACGGCACCGCTCTCCGTCACGCATCTCGACGGCTTGCCAGCCGGGACGATCAGCTTCAATGTCGCAAAGGGAACATCTCTCGGGCAGGCGATCACCGCGGTGAAACAGGCCATTGCCTCACTTCCGCTGCCCGCTTCCGTGAAGATCAGTTTTGGCGGTAACGCGCGTTATTTCATGAAGTCGGTGAGCGACGAGCCGCTCCTGATCCTCGCGGCGCTGATCGCGATCTACATCGTGCTAGGCGTACTCTATGAAAGCCTCGTCCAGCCGCTGACCATTCTCTCCACGCTGCCGTCAGCCGGCGTTGGCGCCCTGCTCGCCTTGCTGGTGACCGGCACACCGCTCTCGGTCATCGGCATTATCGGCATTTTCCTGCTGATGGGGATCGTCAAGAAGAATGGCATCATGCTGGTCGATTTCGCGCTGAATGCCGAGCGTGAGCATGACATGACGCCGGCCGAGGCGATCCGCGCCGCCTGCCTCGAACGCTTCCGGCCCATCATGATGACGTCACTTGCCGCCGCCCTCGGGGCGCTGCCCCTCGCCTTCGCAGTCGGCACGGGCGAACAGCTCCGCCGGCCACTCGGTATCGCGGTGATCGGCGGACTAATCGTTTGCCAGGCATTGACGCTCTACACCACGCCCGTGATCTATCTAGCGCTGACCGGGTTCGGCCGCCGCCGGGCCCGAAGGCTGGCGACCCTGCCGGCGGAATGAGCGTTATCTAACGCGACGTCAGGGACCGATAGAGAGCCGCATAGTTTCGCGCTGGCTCGGTCCAGGAAACGTCGAGCGCCATCGCGTTGCGCTGCATACTGCTCCACTTGTCGGGATCCGCATATAGTGCCGCGGTGCGTCGGAGGCCGTCCGAGAGGCCGGCCTCGCTTACAGGCCCGAACTGGATTCCCGTGGCGACACCGGCGGATATGGCGACGGGATTGGCGTCGATCACGGTGTCGACCAGGCCGCCGACCAGCGAGACCACGGGAATTGCGCCATAGCGCTGGGCCGCCAGTTGCGTAAGGCCGCAGGGCTCGAACCGTGACGGCACGAGAATCGCGTCGGCACCGCCCTGAATGAGATGCGAGAGCGATTCCTCGAAGCCGATGATCGCGGCAACGCGGCCCGGCCGAGCCGCTACCGCCTCGCGCAGCGAAGCCTCGATCCCGGTTTCGCCAGTACCTAGCACCGCGAGCTGCGCCCCCAGCGCGTCGAGAACGGGCAGGGCTTCGATGATCAGGTCGATCCCCTTCTGCCCGGCCAGGCGGCTGACCACGCCGAACAGCAGCGCGCGCGGATCCGGCGCGAGGCCCATCCGCGCCTGTACTGCGCGCTTGTTCACCGCCCGCGCAGCAAGATTTGCGACATCATAACGCGCGGCAAGATGTTCATCGGTAGCAGGATTCCACGTTGCCGTATCGAGGCCATTGAGAATGCCATGCACTGCGCTGCCACGCTTGCGAAGCAACCCGTCGAGCCCCATGCCGCCATCCTGCGTCGCGATCTCGGTGGCATAGCGGGGCGAGACGGTGGTGATGGCGTCGGCGAATTGCAGACCGGCCTTGAGGAAGCCGATGCCGCCGAAATATTCCACACCGTCGATGACGAAGGCGCTGGCCGGCAGACCGAGCGCGCCGAGAAGATGGGCAGGAAACCAGCCCTGAAATGCAAGGTTGTGAACGGTGAATACGCAGGGCGGCGCGGCATGACCTTCATAATGAAGATAGGCGGGCACGAGACCGGCCTGCCAATCATGCGCATGGAGCAGATCGGGCACGAAGCCACCGACGGCACCGCGGGCGAGGAGCGCGCCCGCCCGGCAAAGCGCCGCGAAGCGCTGCGCGTTGTCGGACCAATCGGCGCCGTTCGAGGCGATGTAGGGATTTCCCGGGCGCGCATAGAGATGCGGTGCATCCAGCACGAAGAGATCGTGCCTGCCGGCGGCCGCGGCGCGAATCTCCGCTGCACCGCCGAAGAGGTCGGGAATCCGCAGGACGGATTCCGCGCGATCGAGCGCGGCGGTGACGGCTGGATAGCCCGGCACCAGCGACCGCACCGTGATTCCTTCGGACGACAGGGCCGCCGGGAGCGCGCCCATCACGTCGGCGAGGCCGCCGGTCTTGACGAGCGGGTAGATTTCCGATCCGACCGAGAGGACGCGCATGATCAGGCGGTCATCAGCCGGTCGAGCATCGGCTGGGTGATCAGACACACCCCCTGCGCGGTGCGGCGGAACCGCCGCGCGTCGTCCTCGGGATCCTCTCCCACGACCAGCCCTTCCGGAATCCGCACGCCGCGATCGATCACCACATTGGCAAGCCGAGCATGGCGGCCGATATCGGCACCCGGCAGGATCACCGCGTCACTGACCTGCGAGAAGGAATTCACGCGTACTCCGGTGAATAGCAGCGAGCGGCGCAGCGACGCCCCGGAGACAATGCAGCCGCCGGAGACGAGCGACGATACCGCCTGGCCGCGCCGGCCCTCCTCATCATGGATGAATTTCGCGGGCGGCGTGCCTTCGGTGTGGGTCCAGATCGGCCAGGTGCGGTCATAGATGTCGAGCGCAGGCACGAAATCGGTCAGGTCGATGTTGGCCTCCCAATAAGCATCGATCGTGCCGACATCGCGCCAGTAGGGCTCCGGCTCCTGCGCCGAACGGACGCAGGAACGCGCAAAGTGATGTGCACAGGCGCGGCCTTCGCGCACCAGCGCCGGGATGATGTCACCGCCGAAGTCATGTTTCGAATGGGGATCATCGGCATCGCGTCGCAGCACGTCGAACAGGAAGTCCCGCTGGAAGACATAGATACCCATGCTCGCCAGCGCGACTCCCTCGCGACCCGGAATCGGCGGCGGGTTCGCCGGCTTTTCGAGAAAGTCGATGATGCGGTCGGATTCGTCGACATGCATGACGCCGAAGCCCCGGGCGTCGGCAAGCAGGACTTCCACGCAAGCGATGGTGACATCTGCCTGCTGGGCAACATGCTGCTGGAGCAACACCTCATAGTCCATCTTGTAGATGTGGTCGCCGGCGAGGATGATGATGTATTCAGGCCCGATGCTTTCGATGATGTCGATGTTCTGGTAGACGGCGTCGGCGGTGCCGAGATACCAGTTCTGTTCGGAAATCCGCTGGCTGGCGGGGAGGATATCGAAACTCTCGTTGCGCTCGCGTCGGAAGAACGCCCAGCCGAGCTGAAGATGACGAATGAGGCTGTGGGCCTTGTATTGAGTGGCGACGCCGATATGGCGGATGCCGGAATTCAGGGCATTGGAGAGAGCGAAATCAATGATGCGCCACTTGCCGCCGAACTGCACCGCCGGCTTGGCTCGCCGGTCGGTCAGTTCGTGAAGACGTGAGCCACGGCCGCCGGCAAGCACATAAGCCATGGCGCTGCGCGACAGCGGTGTGGTCCGTTCGGTGCGTCCGTTCATTGTTTTTCCTCCCTCATGCCGCCGGGACGTCTGGCGGACTTGTTTCAGTTGTATCGGCTCATCTCTCCAAGCCTGTTACATGCCAAATCTTTTCCGCGTATTCGCCGATCGCACGATCGGACGAAAACGGCCCCATGCCCGCCGTATTGAGCACCGCGGCACGCCACCAGGCGTCGCGATCGCGCCATAGCGCGGCGACGCGGCGCTGGGCCTCGGCATAGGAATCGAAGTCGGCGGTGACAAGGAAGCGGTCGGTACGGCGCAACTCGTCGACGATCGGGGCGAAGCGTGTATCCTCGCCGGGTGAGAAGGTGCCGCGACCGATCGCCTCGATTGCGCCGGCCAGCGCGGGCGAGGCGACGATCGAGCATTCCGGATGCCAGCCGTCGAGCCGGCGCACAACAACCTCTGCTGCGGTAAGGCCGAAGATGAAGATATTGTCAGCGCCCACGTGATCGCGGATCTCGATATTCGCTCCGTCGAGCGTGCCGATGGTGAGCGCGCCGTTCAACGCGAATTTCATGTTGCCGGTGCCGGAAGCTTCCATGCCGGCCGTCGAGATCTGCTCGGACAGATCGGCGGCGGGAATGATGATCTCGGCGAGACTGACATTGAAGTTCGGCAGGAATACGACCTTGAGCAAGTCGCTGGTGACCGGATCATTATTGATCACGCTCGCGACGTCGTTGATCAGCCTGATGATCAGCCGCGCCTGCGCGTAGCTCGCCGCGGCCTTGCCGGCGAAGATCTTCACACGCGGCACCCACCCCGCCGCGGGTCGGGCGCGGATCGCCTGCCAGAGCGACACCGCTTCGAGAATGTTGAGCAGTTGCCGTTTATACTCGTGAAGGCGCTTGACGTGGACATCGAACAGCGCGTCGGGATCCAGGCCGATACCGAGTTGCTCGCCGACCAGGTTCGAGAGCGCCACCTTGTTGGCGCGCCGGCAGGCGATGAGCCGGGCGCGGAGACCGGGATCGCCGGCCAGCCCGCGCAGACCGGCAAGGACCGAGGGATCGTCGAGGACGGCGTCGCCAAGCACATCGACCAGCAGGCCGGTCAGTCGCGGATTGGCCTCGAACAGCCAGCGGCGAAAGGTGATTCCGTTGGTGACGTTGGTGATCCGGTCGGGATGGAGCACGTGCAGGTCGTGAAAGACGGTCTCGCGCATCAGGCCGGTGTGCAGCGCGGAGACGCCGTTGACACGGTGCGAGCCGACAAAGGCAAGCGTGCCCATACGCACGCGGCGGCCCTGGGTCTCGTCGATCATGGACAGGCTTGCCTGCAGCGAGTCCGAAGCCTCCCCCTTCGCGCGGGCCGCTTCGAGATGGTCGGCATTGAGTCGGTAGATGATCTGCATGTGTCGCGGCAGCAGACGCTCCATCAGCGCGACTGGCCAGGTCTCCAACGCCTCGGGCAGCAGCGTGTGGTTGGTGTAGGAAAAGCAGCCACAGGTGATGCGCCAGGCTTCATTCCAGGCGGTTCCGTGCCGGTCGACAAGCAGGCGCATCATCTCGGCGATCGCGATCGCGGGGTGGGTGTCGTTGAGCTGGATCGCCGCCATGTCCGGCAGTCGGGAGAGATCGTAGCCTTCGGCGAGATGGCGGCGGAGGATGTCATGCAGTGAGGCAGCGGAAAAAAAATATTCCTGGCGGAGCCTGAGTTCCTGGCCAGCCGGCGTCGTATCCGACGGGTAGAGGACACGCGAGACTGATCGCGCCCGCACGTCGTCGGCGACGGCGCCGAGGTAGTCGCCAGCGTTGAAGGCGTCGAGTCGCAGCGGCGCGACGGCCCGCGCGGACCAGAGGCGAAGCCGGTTCGCATGCCGTGCCCGCCAGCCGATGACCGGCGTATCATGGGCAACGGCACGCACGAGTTCGGCGGGATGCCAGACGCAGCGGGTGGCACCATCATCGTCGCCAACCTGCTCGACATGGCCACCGAAGCCGATATCGCAGTCCCGCTCCGGCCGGCGGATTTCCCAGGGATTGCCGGCGGCGAGCCAGTCTTCCGGTAATTCGACCTGAACGCCGTTGCGGATCTCCTGACGGAACAATCCGTTCTCGTATCGGATTCCATAACCGCAGGTCGGGATCGCAAGACTGGCCGCACTCTCCATGAAACAGGCGGCGAGCCGACCGAGCCCGCCATTACCGAGGGCAGCATCGGGCTCGGCGGCTCGGACGCGCTCGAAATCTGCACCGAGTTCGCCAAGGGCCGCGCGCGTCAGGCCGGTCATGTCGAGATTGGTCAGGGTGTCCACCAGCAAGCGGCCGACCAGGAACTCAAGTGAGAGATAATAGACGCGCTTGTGCCCGGCCACGCGGGTGAGATCGTCCGAATCGAGGGCGTGCGCAACCACGCGGTCGCGCAGGGCAAGAGCGAGCGCCTCGAACCAGTCGCGATCGCTGGCCGTGCGTTGGTCCCTGCCAAGGGCATAGACCAGCTTCGCAAGAATTGCGTCCCGCCAGTCGGCAACGGAACGGATGGGAGCGAGCGCCAGCGGAACGGCAGGGCCCGGCGCGCGGCCGGATGCGGGAAGATCGGAGTGATCCCGCGTAGACACGTTACTCATCGGGAGCGCCTCTGTTTCCGGTTTTCATGTATGGCGCACTTCCCGATCTGTGGGGTCGGATACCGAGCGCCATCAGTCTGAAAGAGCGAGTATCCTGATCCGGTCAGATGAGGTCATTCGATCGGATTATGTACTAGCGTGGCACGAAACCCGCTCAGCCTGCAATCTGCATGTTCCGCACATGCTCCAGCGGCCAGCGCGGCCGGCAGCGCACGCCGAGCGGATCGGCGGCGTCGCCAGCGCGCAGGCGCTCGATCGCCGCCCAGGCGACCATGACCGCATTGTCGGTGCAGAGGCGGAGCGGCGGTGCGGCGAGGGGAAGGGCCTGCGCCGGCGGCAATATCGGCCAGCGCGGCGCGCACCGCCTTGTTGGCGGCGACCCCGCCGGCGACGACCACCGCTGTCGCGCCGGGCAGCATCGCCAGGGCATGGCGCAGCCGATCGGCCAGGGCCGCGACCACCGCGCTCTGGAAGGCGAAGGCGAGATCGGCTGCGAAATCGCGCGGCAGACCGCCTTCCGGCTGCCGGGCGACAAGTTGAGCAACGGCGGTCTTCAGGCCGGAGAAGGAAAAGTCGCAGCCGGGCCGGCCAAGCATCGGCCGCGGCAGGTCGAATCGGCCGCCCTGCCCTTCGGCGGCAAGACGCTCCAGCGCCGGGCCGCCGGGATAGGGCAGGCCAAGCAGTTTCGCGACCTTGTCGAAGGCCTCGCCGGCCGCATCGTCCAGCGTGGTGCCAAGCCGGCGATAGCGTCCGACCCCCTCCACCGCGATGAGCGCCGTGTGCCCGCCGGAGACAAGCAGCAACAGATAGGGGAAGTTCGGCGGGTTGCCGCCGGTGTCCGGCAGACGCGCGGTGAGCGCATGGGCTTCGAGATGGTTGATCGCGATGAACGGCACGTCGGCTGCCAGCGCCATCCCTCTGGCCGTATTGGCGCCGACGATAAGGCCGCCGATCAGGCCTGGGCCGGCCGTGGCGGCAATCGCGACAAGGCCGGACGGCGTGGTGCCGGTCGCCGCCAGCGCGCGGTGGATCATGTCCGGCAGCAATGCGAGATGGGCGCGCGCGGCAATTTCCGGCACCACGCCGCCGAAGGGCGCGTGGTCGGCGATCTGGCTGGCGACGAACTCCGCACGGATCCGCCCCGCGCCGTCGAGCACGGCGCAGGCTGTTTCGTCGCACGAACTCTCGATACCGAGGATCAGCGAGTCGTGGCCCAACGCGTCGCCGCTTGCGGCTTTTCTTTCCATCGCGATCCTTTTAAGCAGTGAAGATGCACCAGGAAAGCTCGTCGGGCAGCAAAGTCGCCCCCCATTCCGGCCGCCGGCTGCCGCTACGAGTCGGCACACGCGGGTCGCCGCTAGCCCTCCGGCAGACCGACATGTTCCTCGCGGCGCTGCGCGAGATCTGCCCGGCCCTCGGTTTCGCGCCGGATGCCTTCGCGCCCGAGATCATCAGCACGACCGGTGACCGGGTGACCGACCGCCCCCTCGCCGAAATCGGTGGCAAGGGGCTGTTCGCCAAGGAAATCCATGAGGCGCTGCTCGACGGGCGGATCGACTTCGCAGTGCACAGCCTCAAGGATCTCGAGACCGCATTGCCGGACGGCATCATCCTCGCCTGCACGATGAAGCGCGAGGACGCCCGCGACGCGCTGATCCTTGCCGACGGGCTCGGGCCGGTGAACGACGGCGATATCTGGTCGAGCCTGCCGAAGGGCGCGCGGGTCGGGACCTCGTCGGTGCGGCGGCAGGCGCAACTGCTGCATGCCCGGCCCGACCTACAGATCGGCCTGCTGCGCGGCAATGTCCGCACCAGGCTGGATGCGGCACGTATCGGCACGTTCGATGCAACCTTGCTCGCTCTCGCCGGGCTGCGGCGGCTTGGATTCGAAGAGGAGGTGGCCGCAGCCATCGACCCGGAAGCGATGGTGCCAGCCGCCTGCCAGGGGATTGTCGGGATTACCGTGCGGGCGGCAGACAGCCGGCTCGCCGAACTGCTCGCGGCGATCGAGAATCACGAGGCGAAGGCAGTCTCCAAGGCAGAGCGGGCATTGCTCGCTGCGCTTGACGGTTCCTGCCGCACGCCGATCGGCGGACATGCACGGCTGCTGCCGGATGGCAATCTGCACCTGACAGGGCTCACAGCGCGTCCGGATGGCAGTTTCCTGCTGAAGCGCAGCGAGGTGGCGAACGCCGCCGATGCAGCGCGACTGGGGGCGGAACTCGGTGCCTCGCTGCGGCGCGACAGCCCGGCCGACATCTTTCTTGACTGACACCGGTGCGACAGAGCCGCTCACCGTCCTGGTGACGCGCCCCGAACCGGGCGGCAGCGCCACCGCCGCCGCCCTCCGCGCGGCAGGATATGTGCCGGTTCTCGCACCCTGTCTTGAGATCGAACCATTGCCGGGGGCTTTGCCGACGCTGGTGGATGGAATCGTGATCGCCAGCACCCAGGCGCTGCCCGGCCTGCCACCGGCACTGCGGGCCGTGCCGCTGTTCGCGGTGGGTGATGCCACCGCCGCCCGCGCGCGGGCAGCCGGGTTCATCGACGTCGCGAGTGCCGCCGGAACGGCACGGGAACTGGCGGCGCTGTTGGGTGAGCGGCTCGCTCCCGGCGCACGGCTGCTGCTGGCCTGTGGTGCGGGGCACAGCATGGATCTCGCTGCTGATCTTCGCGGCCGCGGCTTCCGGGTGACACGTCGGGTGGTGTACCGCTCGCGCCCGGCCCGGCAGCTCGACGCGGCAGCCCAGGCGGCGCTGGAGGCAGGCGTAATCGACCGGGTGATGGTATTCTCACCAGCCAGCGCGCGGCGTTTCGTGACCCTCATCACCGAGGCGGGGCTCGACGGGGCGCTGGCCGGGGCGATTGCCGTGGCAATCAGTCCGGCGGCTGCGGCCCCGCTCACGCGCCTGCCCTTCCGCGACATCCGCAGCGCGGTTTCGCCCGATCAGGATCACATGATAACGATACTGGCATGACCGAGCACGACCCGAACCAGACCCCGACCGCTCCCTCCGCCACCGGCGAACCGGCGCTAGCCGCCGCGCCAGAGCCTCAGGCTGCCGACCCCGCGACCGCACAGGCCGCGACGGACGTGCCCCGGCACAGGCGCACGGCGCTCGGCCTCGTGACCGTCGCCATTCTCGCGCTTGCTGTCGGCGAGGTCTTTCTGCTTCGCGCCCAGTTCGACGCGGCGGGGCAATCAGCCCGGATCGCGCAGCTGTCAACCCGGATCGGCGCGCTGCGAAATCGGGTGGCATCGCTGGAGCAGAAACTGACCACTGTTGCCGCGGAGGCGAAAAAGCCAGTGCCCGCCGAACCGGCGCCCGCCCTGCCCGCCGATCTCGCAGCGCGGATCGGCAAGATCGAGTCCAGCATCGCAGCGCTGTCGACCACCACCCTCGCCGATCACGCCGCGGTGACGCGGCTGCGGCAGCAGAGCGGCGACCTGCCCGCACTCGCGGCAAAGGCGAAGACCCTGGCTCTGATCGCGCAGGCGAGCCTGAACCTGCAGAACGGACTGCCGCTCGGCAATATTCCCGGCGCACCGGCTGCCCTCGCCGCCTACGCCACCGCAAAGCCACCGACGCTTGCCGGGCTGAAGGCAAGCTTCCCGACCTATGCGGAAGCCGCCACACACGCTGCCGGTGACGCCGCGCCGCAAGGCGGGTTCTGGCAGAGGACGAAAGCGCGGGTGGAAAGCCTCGTCACCGTGCGGCATGGCGACAAGGTCCTGATCGGCAGCCTGGCCGAGGGCATTCTCGGCAAGGCGCAGGCCGCGCTTGGACGGGATGATCTGAAGGCAACCCTCGCTGTCCTCGCGAAACTTCCGCCGGACGCAGCCACGGCAATGAAGCCTTGGACCGAAAAAGCCAGCGGGCTTCTTGCGGCGCGAACGGCGCTTGCCGGAATGGCGGAGAAGGCCTGATGCTGCGCGCTTTCCGCTTCGCCCTCGTCGCGATCACCCTGCTGGGCATCGCCTGGTTTCTTGCCGGCCTGCAAGGGCATGTGACTGTCGAGATCGGGACCTATGCCGCCACCGCATCGACGCCGGTGGCTATCCTGCTGCTGGTTCTGCTGATTGTTGTCGTTGTCCTGGTACTTGGCTTGCTGCGCGGGGCACTCAGCCTGCCCAGGCGGATATCGGTGAGGCGCGGCCGCGCGCGGCGTGATGCCGCCGATTCCGCCGCGCTGCGCGCGCTTTCGGCGCTCGCAGCGGGCGACACCGAAGCTGCCGCCGGCCATGCGCGAACCGCACGGCGGCATGCACCAGAGGCGCCGCTCACGCTTTATGTGAGCGCCGAAACGGCGCGACAGGCGGGCGACGCTGCGGGGGCCGAGGCGCTGTTCTCCAACCTGGCGAAACATGGCGATGCCGGATTCCTCGGTTGGCGCGGCCTGCTGACCGCACGCCCACTGCCCCAGGATGACCCAGACAGGCTGGCGCGCTCGGCAGAACAGGCCCGCCAGGCGGCGGCATCTTATCCTAATTCGGCGTGGTTGCGCGAGCAGCGGGTGCGGATCGCGCTGGGACAGGGACGGTTCAGCGAGGCGGCGCGGCTGGCGACCGATCCGGCGGCGCGCGCGGCGCTGGCTATCATGGCCTCACGCGAGGTGGCTGGCGAACCGCTGGCGATCGACTGGGCGCGGGACGCCGTGCGCTTGGCACCGGGCCTGCCGGAAGCGCATCTCGCACTTTTCGAGGCGCGTGCGAAGGCTGGCCAGGCCTGGCGGGCAAAGCGGGCGCTGAAGCGGGGCTGGCGGATCGCGCCGCATCCCGACCTTGCCGATGCCTGGCTGGCGGCGCTGACATCGCCGCTGGAACGGGCGACGGCAGCGGCCAAACTCGCCGAACTCAACCCCGGGCATCCGGAGAGCGAGGCGTTACTGGCGCGCACGGCCCGCGCTGCGAACCTGGTCGGCGAGGCCGAACGGCACGAACGGCACGGCGGCGGCAAAGGCGTATGGGTCTGCGCGACCTGCGACACCGAACACGAGGCGTGGCAGCCGACCTGCCGCAAATGTGGGGCAATCGGTTCGCTCGGCTGGTTGCGCCGGACGAATCCCGAGTCTACGCCCCGCCTGTTGCCGGCACCGCAACCGGCGGCCTGACAATCCGCCGGCGGCGCAGGAACCGGCGCTCGATGCCGTAGTGCAGCATAGCGGCCAGGATGATCGACCCAGCCACCGTCGCCCCGCCCCAGCAGAGCCCGAACAGGAGGGGGCTGCCGGATAGAATCGGGCCAAGCGCCAAGGCGAGCGCGCGGCCGACAGGTTCGTTCACCAGATAGAGTGGATAGGAAATCAGCCCAAGCCAAAGCACGGGCGGCGATCCGAGACATCGCGCCAGTAGCCTGAACGGCCGCCATGCGGGTACGCGCTGGGCGGCAACCGCAATCGCCCAGGCAAGAGGCGGCAAGAGCTTGGCAAGCCGCCCCCAACCCGCGCCGTGACTGGCGCCGAGTGCCATCGTCATGATGAGCATGATCACGAACAACCTCCACGCCCCTACCCGATCGCCGGACCAGAACCGCGAGGCAGCGACGCCGAGCGCGAAATAGGCGGCTTCGTTCGGCAGAAAGGCCCTGCTGAACCGCCAGGGAGCCGGGATACAGGCGGCATAGATCCGGGCAAGAACGGCCAGTCCGATGAGAGCCAGCGAAAGACGCACAAGGGTGCCATCGCGACCATCGCACCGGAGAGCGACAAGCGCGATTACCGCATAGAACTGCCATTCGGTCGAAAGGCTCCAGGCCGGGCCGAGGAGGGCGAAGGGGCCGTCCGGCAGCAAGCGGTGCGGCAACGCCCCGTGCAGGAAGACCAGATGAGCCAGTATCTCGAAGACAGGGTGCTGCGGCGGGCCAGCCGGCCAGATATCGGCCGCCGGGTCGCCGGGCGCGAGCCATGGCATGGTTGCGAAAGGCGAGCCCCCCTTGAGCATCAACAGAGTCGAGCCGACCAGTACAATCATATAGACGGGCAGAAGCCGGCGTGCGCGGGCGACGAGGAACGATCCCGGGCGGCGACCGAACCGGGTCATGGACTGCACGATCACCAGCCCGGACAGGGCAAAGAACAGGTCGACCGCAGCGAGACCGTGGCTCACAAGCCCTTGCGCAGCCCACATGGCCAGCGGCGGCAATGGCAGGAACGGTACCAGATGGCCGACCAGCACATATATCGCGAGAACGCCGCGCAATCCGTCAAGCCGGATCAGCCGGCCTATTGCAGAACCTTCCTCCCGCGCCACCATGGCGCGGAGAATATCACAACTTCAAATTGTATTGAACAGAATATTACAATCGGCGACGACCGAGCAGGGCATGATAGGCAACGAGTATGATCACCGCGCCGACGACCGAGACGAACAGGCTGTAGAGAAAGCCGCCACCGGGCGCGAAGCCAAGCGCAAGGAAAATCTGGCCGCCGACTAGCGCGCCGACGATGCCGAGTACGATATCGAGGATCGGTCCCTTGCCGCCGTTATCGACGATCTGGCTGGCGATCCAGCCCGCGATCAGGCCAAGAATGATAAAACCTATCAGGTGCATTCCCCGAATCCCTCTTTCGTTCGTGAGACAAGAGATGGGGGACCGCCTCAGTGCGGACAAGGCCGCCTGTCAGCCCAGGTCGCCGGAGACGGGCTGAAGCCGGCGCGCCTCGATGCCCTGCCAGGCAAGCAGGACGGGTACAGCGATCAGAAGGTCGCGCGCGCGCCGCAGCAGCGAGACCGAAAGCGCAATGTCGGGCGGAATGCCGAATACGGCGCCGAGCAATGTATAGGCCGCCTCCTGCACGCCGAGTCGGCCGGGAACGAAGAAGCCGGTGGACAGGATCGCGTGCAGAAGTGCCTCGATCGCCAGGGCATCGCGGAGCGAGATATTCTGGCCCAGCGCGCGAAAGGCGACGAAGGAGGCGACGCCGGTGCCGAACCAGCACAGAAGGTGCATCGCGCCGGCGGCGATGAGCCGCCCGCGGCGGGCATAGATCGTATCGAGCGCGGATTGCAGGCGCTGGATCCCGATCGAGGCGGCATCGGCCGATTGCCCGGCGATCCGCATCGCCAGGCCACTGAAAAGGCGGCTCATCCCCTTCTGCATCAGCAGGAAGGACAGGCCGGCGACCAGCGCCATGGCGAGGCCGATGCTCATCGGCAGCACCAGAGCGCTGTCCGGCACCAAGGCTACCAGCAGAATCACGCCGATGCCGACGAAGACGAGTTCGGCAAGGAATTCGAGAGTTACGTCGGCCAGCGTCGAGGCCGCCGCGTCGGCGAAGGCGACCCCACCCAGGGCGATGGCCCGGCCGCCGATCACGAACCCGCCGACATGCGAGAAGGGCAGAAATTCACCGGCCGAGTCGCGCACCATCCGGCCCCAGTAGAGCAGGAGGAAGCTTCCGCCATAGCGGCGGCGCAGCAAAAGCCGCCAGGCCAACGCGAGTCCGGCGATGATCACCATCTGCACGCCGAGATAGGCGATGAAGCCGGGCAGGCTGATCCGTTCGAGCGCGCGAATCACATCGCCCCAGCCGAGCCATGCGATCGTGCCGGTGAAGAGGAGGAGTCCGACCAGCGCGAACACGGCCGGCCAGATGCCGAGACGGCGGATCACGACACGGCGCTCAGCAAGGAGAGACGGGCAGGATAAGATCCCAACACTTGATTTCACTCACTCCGCAAGCCGGAAAAAGGGCGCGGCCTGACACCACTGGTTCGCCCTTAGCAGATCGCGCGGGTCCGGGGTATTGCCATCGCCGGGGGGCCTGCACTTTGCCTCGGCGCCGGCAATCAAGTATGCCCTCGGCAGGATTTTTCCATGGCAGGCATGAGCAGCGATTCTTCTTCTCCGCTCGAGACGGTTGCGCGCCCCATCGCCGACGACCGGCCGGTTCTTGTCACCGGCGCGACCGGCTTCGTCGGCGCCGCCGTGGCCCGAGCGCTGGTCCGGCACGGTTTCAGGCTGCGGCTGATGCACCGCGCTTCGAGCGACATGCGCAATCTCGCGCAACTGCCCGGCGAGCGGGTGGTCGGTGACCTCACCGATCCAAACTCGTTGGCGCAAGCGGTCGAGGGCTGCTCGCACATCTTTCACGTGGCCGCCGATTATCGTCTCTACGTGCCCGATCCGGCGGCGATGCGGGCGGTGAATATCGACGGCACCATTGCCCTGTTCCGCGCGGCACAGGCGGACGGGGCGTGCCGGATGGTCTATACCAGCAGCGTCGCCGCTCTCGGCCTGACTCATGATGGCAGCCCGGCCGACGAGGCGACGCCGCATGCGGCGGCGGATCATGTCGGCCCCTACAAGCGGTCGAAATACGAGGCCGAGTTGGCGGTGAAGAAGCTTGTCGCCGAGGGGTTGGATATCGTCATCGTCAATCCGGCCGCCCCGGTTGGACCAGGCGACATCAAGCCGACGCCGACCGGCCGCATGGTGCTGGACGCCGCTCGCGGCCATATGCCGGCCTATGTCGAGACCGGCATGAACATCGTGCATGTGGATGACGTCGCCGAGGGTCATGTGCTTGCTCTGACGCGGGGACGGCGCGGCGAGAGCTATATTCTCGGTGGCGAGAATCTCATGCTCTCCGAAATCGGGCGAATGATCACACGGCTGGCCGGCAAGCCGCCGCCACGGGTAAAATTGCCGATCGGCCCGCTGATGCCGGTTGCGGCGCTCATGGAAGCCTGGGCGCGGATCTCGGGCCATGAGCCGCTGATGACGCGCGACATGCTGACCATGGCGCGAAAGCGGATGTTCTATTCTTCGGAGAAGGCCGTTCGGGAACTCGGCTATCATGCCCGCCCGGCAGAGGAAGCGATGCGCGATGCGCTCGCCGATTTCTGCCGCCGCGGCCTGCTGCCGAGCCTCGCCTTCGAGCCGGATGGAGCGACCGCATGACCCTGCTTGCCCTGCTCGCGCTGCTGGCTTGGATCTACCTATATCTGCTGCACGGCCAGTTCTGGCAGAGCGGCCCGGAACTCGCCCCGGCGCGGCCGGCAACCGCGGTTCCGGTGGACATCATCGTGCCGGCGCGCGACGAGGCGGAAACGATCGGGGCGGTCGTGCAATCGCTGCTGGCTCAGGATTATGCCGGGCCGTTCCGGGTGATCCTGGTCGACGATGGCAGTACGGATCGCACAGGCGACATCGCGATCCGGGCGGCGAACGGCGATCCGCGCTTTGCCCTGCTGCGCGGCGGCGACAAGCCAGCCGGCTGGTCGGGCAAACTCTGGGCATTGGAGCAGGGAGTCGCGCACGGCGCGGCGCCAGTGCTGCTGTTCACCGATGCCGATATTGTTCACGATCCGCGGCATCTGGCGACGCTGGCCGCGAGGTTGGTGACACCGGAGCGCGGCGCGCGGCTCGACATGGTTTCGGAAATGGTGCGTCTGAACTGCGAAAGCGCCGCCGAGCGCGCGCTGGTGCCGGCTTTCGTCTACTTCTTCCAGATGCTCTACCCGTTCGCCCGCGTGAACGATCCGCTCGACGGCACCGCCGCGGCGGCCGGCGGCACGGTGCTGATCCGGCGCGAGGCGCTGGAGCGGGCTGGCGGGCTCGCGGCGATGCACGGCGCGCTGATCGACGACGTCACGCTGGCCGGCCGGGTCAAGCGCGGCGGCGCCGTGTTCCTCGGGCATTCCGGCCTCGCTCGCTCGATCCGCCCCTATCCGCGGCTTGCCGACATCAGGGCGATGATCTCGCGCACTGCCTTTACCCAGCTGCATTATTCCGGGCTGCTGCTCGCGCTCACGCTGGCTGGGCTGGCGGTCGTCTGGCTGGTGCCGCCGCTTGCCCTCGTTTTCGGGCATGAAGTCGCGGCCTTGTGCGGGCTGATTGCCTCGCTGCTCGCGGTGCTGAGCTATCAGCCGACGCTGCGGCGCTACGGACGCGGCTGGTATTGGGGGCTGGCACTACCGCTGATCGCGCTTGTCTATATGGAGGCGACGTTGGCCTCCGCACTGCGCTATTGGCGTGGCACAGGGGCTGCCTGGAAAAGCCGCGATTATGGAGCCGACGCATGAGTGCCGCCGCGAGCATCGAACACGCTTCTGGCAAGGACCGCGGTGACGAGAATTTCCCGGTCGGCTCTTGGCTGATTCGCGCCGGGCTGCGCCGGCACGTGCATGCCTATTACGCGTTCGCGCGCAATGCCGACGACATCGCCGATCATCCCGATCTTGCTCCGGCGGAAAAGATCGCCCGCCTCGATGCAATGGAAGCGGTGCTGGACGGCGACGATCCGACGCGTTCGCCTTCGGCGGCACGGCTTCGCGAGAGCCTGGCGGAGACCAACGTCGATCCGGTCCATGCGCGCGAATTGCTCGTTGCCTTCCGGCAGGATGCGACCAAGACACGCTATGCGAGTTGGGACGAGTTGATGCGCTATTGTCGCTATTCGGCGGCGCC
This sequence comes from Acidiphilium sp. PM, assembly GCF_000219295.1. NCBI lineage: Bacteria > Pseudomonadati > Pseudomonadota > Alphaproteobacteria > Acetobacterales > Acidocellaceae > Acidiphilium > Acidiphilium sp. PM. The sequence continues at coordinate 4,994 of NZ_AFPR01000517.1, read as the reverse complement.
GGTCGGACGTTACGTGCTCGATCTGCACGGCGAGAGCCGCCAGAGTTGGCCTGCCTCCGACGCGCTGTGCGCCAGCCTGCAGGTGCTCAACCACCTTCAGGATTGCGCGAAGGATTTCGACACCCTCGACCGGTCCTACATCCCCGGTGACTGGTTGCAGGCGGTCGGGCTCGGGCCGGACGCCGTCACCGCGAAGGCGACTCCCCCGGCACTGCGCTCGGTGTTCGATGCGATGCTGAAAAGGACGGCGGAGTTAAACGCGAAGGCGGCGCGTCTTCCGGGATTCGTGGTCGCCCGCGGGTTGCGGGTGGAGACGGCGATCATCGTTGGCCTCGCCCGCCGGCTGCACCGCCGCCTACTGCGGGAGGATCCGCTGGCCGGGCGCGTGAAGCTGCGCCGTAACGACGCCATCAGCGCCGTACTCGCCGGCCTTCCACGCCTGCTCTGATGTTCATTCCCGCCAACGCCGCGCGCTTCGCCGATGACGCCGCAACCGTCGCCGCCGCGACGCGCGCCGCCGGCACGTCCTTCTATCGCGGCATGAGTGTTCTCCCTGCGCCGCGCCGCACCGCGATGTATGCAATCTACACGTTCTGCCGGATCGTGGACGATATCGCCGACGAAGAGGCGCCGCTTGCGGCGAAGCGCGAAGGGCTCGATGCCTGGCGCCGGCGGATCGACGCGCTGCCCGAAGGCGGTGATGACCCGGTCACCCGCCTGCTGCGCGATGCCTCGCTGCGCTACGCGCTGCGGCGGGAGGATTTCCACGCGATCATCGACGGGATGGAGATGGATGCCGGCGCACCGATCATCGCGCCGGACATGGCCACGCTCGATCTTTATTGCGACCGCGTGGCCTCGGCAGTGGGCCGGCTGTCGATCCGGGTGTTCGGCGAGGTTTCGGCACAGGGCGACAGGGTGGCACATCATCTCGGCCGGGCGTTGCAACTCACCAACATCCTGCGCGATGTCGGCGAGGATGCGGCGCGGGGGCGAATATATCTCCCGCGCGAGGCGCTGGAGGCTGCCGATGCTGCTGCCAATCCGGCAACGCTGCTGGCCGATCCGGGACTGAAGCGGGCAATGGCCGAGATCGCCGGGCTGGCCGAGCAACATTTCGCCGAGGCCGACGCCGCGATGCGCGGCTGCGACCGCCGCGCCGTGCTGCCGGCACGAATGATGGCGGATGCCTATCGGCCGTTGCTGGGGGTGATGCGCGCGGCGGGTTTCGCCCATCCCGAGCGCCGGCCCAGCCTGCCAGCCTGGCGCAAGTTGCGCCTTGCCGCCGAGCTTCTCATCCGGACCGACCGGCACCGATGACCCGCGTGCATGTGATCGGCGCCGGCATGGCCGGGCTGTCCGCCGCGACAACCCTCGCCGCGCGGGGGCGCCGGGTGGTGCTGTACGAGGCGGCGAAATGGGCCGGTGGGCGCTGCCGCTCCTATCACGACGCCGCACTTGGCTGCCGCATCGACAATGGCAACCACCTTCTGCTGTCAGGCAACCGCAGCACGATGGCCTATCTGCGGCGGATCGGCGCCGAGGAAACGCTGACCGGGCCGAGCCACCCGCTTTTTCCGTTCATCGACCTTATTTCCGGCGATGCCTGGACACTGCGGCTCAACCGCGGCATGCTGCCTTGGTGGGTGCTGCGCCGGGATTGGCGCGTGCCTGGCACTGACGCGCTGGACTATCTCGCGCTGCGCCGGCTCGAACGCGCGGCGGTAACAGACACAGTGGCCGGGATTCTCGGCGGATTGGGCACATTGTATGACAGGCTGCTCGAACCGCTGGCGATCGCGGCGCTCAACACGAAACCGGAGACGGCCTCCGCTGCGCCGCTGGCCGCGGTCGTTCGGGAAAGTCTCGCGCGCGGAGGCGCCGCGACCATACCGCGTATGCCGAAGATCGGGCTTTCGGAGAGCCTTGTCGATCCCGCCCTCGCCTTTCTGCGCGCAAGCGGGGCCGAATTGCGCTTCGGTGCGCGGATCGCCGGACTGACGATGACCGATGCGCGGGTGACCGGCTTGGTCGGCCCCAATGTCGATGAGATCGTCGGGTCCGACGAACGGGTCATCTTGGCCACTCCACCCTGGGTCGCGGCCGAACTGCTGCCCGGCCTCACCGTGCCCGACGCTCACGAGGCGATCATCAACCTGCATTTCCGTGCCGGCATCGATCCGGGGCCGGCCGGCTTCTACGGCCTGATCGGCGGTACCGCCGAATGGGTGTTCGAGAAACCCGAAGTGGTCTCCGTGACCATCAGCGCGGCGAATGACCGTCTCGAGCAGGAGACCGATCGCCTTGCCGCCGAAGTGTGGTCCGATCTGCGCCGTGGTTTCGGTCTGCCACGCGCCATGCCTCCGTGGCGCGTTGTGAAGGAGAAGCGTGCAACCTTCGCTGCGACACCGGAACAGCTTGCGCGCCGACCGGGCTCAAGCACCCGGCTCGTCAACCTGCGCCTCGCCGGGGACTATACCGCGACCGGCCTGCCCTCGACCATTGAAGGGGCGATCCGATCAGGCGAATCTGCAGCGCAGCATATCTGACGCCATAACTTTCGACATCGCAAAAACTCGAAATCAGATTGCCCGTTGGCCTCTTCCACGCATTGGGCCAACGCCTCATTTCTGGCGGAAAATCAGACATCTGGAACAATCTCGATGCCTTCTTGCAACCTTCAAATTTCCTGCCGCCAGGTTTGGCAAATCTGCAACACTCTTCATTAGTTGCTCGCCAGCCGACGCAATTCTGTCATTTACACTTGACCCACGTGCCTGCACCCGGAAAAACTGCCCAAAATATGTAAGAGTCATGCGGCGCTCGGCTCGGGTGCCGTCAACTGGGAGGCAACTGAACGGCGACATGCTGGGTTTTTGCGTGGCCGGAGAGTCGATCGGGATTTCAGGGCGAAGGCGTGGGGCGCACGCGATCGAGGCGAACCGGCGGATCATCGAGAAATTGCTGGAGCGCGAGGGCTATGCCGCCCATCGCCGCCGCACTGCCGCTCATCTCGGAGACGACGATCTCGACATCTCTATAGATAGCCGCAAGCGCATTGGCTTCCAGCGTCTCCATCGCCGCGGGCAGCAGGAACGGCGCGAGCTGCGCGAGGCTGCCGCCGAGCACGATACGGCGCGGACTGATAATGTTGATCAGGTTCGCCAGGGCGAGCCCGAGATGACGTCCGGCCTCGGCGAGCACGGCGCGTGCCACGGGGTCGCCAGCCTCGCAGGCCTTGCGGACGGAAGCGACATCTCTCGCCCCGTGGCCTCGGGCGGCGAGATCGCTCAGGATTGCCTTTTCGGATACATAGGCTTCGAAGCAGCCCTGACCACCGCAACCACAGGCACGTCCGCCGGGCACAATCTTCATGTGGCCGATTTCGCCAGCCAGTCCATGAGGGCCGCGGTAAAGCTCACCCATCAAATAGAGCCCGCCGCCGATGCCCGAACGACCCATCACGTAAACGAAATCGGCTATGTCGCGGCTTGCTCCGAAGAGGTGCTCCGCCAAGGCTGCCGCCTTCACGTCGTTCTCGACGCGGACCGGCACCTTCAGTTTCTGGGCGAGATTTTCGGCGACATCGAGATCACGCCACCCGATATTGGGCGCGAAGACGATACGCCCGCCGGTCGAGACGAGCGCTGGCATGGCGACTCCCGCGGCAAGAAGCGTGGCGCGCGTGGCGCGCAACGAGCGCAAGGCCGCGGTAACGCCGCTGCGGGCGGCGGCGATTGCAGCCTCTGGCGCCGTGCTGCCGGGCACCGCGAGATCGGCGCAGGCGGTACCGTCGATGGTCGAGATCACGATGCGGATGGCGTCCGGTTCGACGCTGATACCCGCGAGATATCCGGCTCGCGGATCAAGGCTCAGCGCCGTGGTTGGCCGCCCGGCTCGGCCGGTCGGCGCATCAGTGTCGCGCCGAACAATGCCGCCCGATTCAAGATTGTTGATGATGATCGAAATGGTCGCAGGATCGATACCGGAAATCTGCGAAAGCTTCTGCTGCGAGATGCCTGGATTCTGGCGGATCATGTGGAACAGCCGCGCCGAATTGATGCGCCGCACCAGGGCAGAATTCACGCGCGCGCGGGTCATCCGCGCCCCCTCGCCGGCCGAATCATCGCGCCGTCCGAGCCGCGACGCCACCGATATGAATCTTTCTTGACATTGAAAACGCTCCTCTCTAGTGGTTTCTTAAAGAGTAAAAATAATTCGTGCAAGCGAGCTCGGGGCAGCGCGGCACAGAAATCAAACGGGGACGGAACAATGCCGACGTCGGCGACTGAAGCACATCATCCAGTTTGCACAATTTCGCGCGCGACGCAGTTTCCGCGCGTCTTCCACGTGGCGTGGCCCGGCGCGGTCAATGCCCCCGTCTACCCGTTGCAGATGGCGAAGCAGCGGGCAGGATCTGCGCGCAAGGCGCGGATTTCGCCAGCAAAAAAGTCTTTCAACATGGAGGTTCAACCATAATGCGAAACATTAGCAACCAGGCGGGCGACGTCCCGGCCCGGTCTGCGACGCGGAAGCTGCGCCGCGCAGCATGCGCCGCAGGCGTGATCAGCCTTTTCGGCCTCGCACCGCTCGCGCACGCGCAGAGCCTGGGCGACGCACTGCGGCAGACCACCTTCCAGGGCATGATCGGGGCGATTCACTTCGATTATGCAAATAATGGTCACACTTCGAAGAGCACTCACTCCTTCGCGATCGGCGGGCATCTGATTGCCCACACCGGATCGTTCAACGGGTTCAGTGTTGGCCTTGGCGGTTACACGGCGCAGTCGCTCGGCCTCTACAGCAAGAACGACACACACTACGACGGCGAACTGACCGGTTCGTATTTTGGCATCCAGTCGTTCCGGCAGGCGTATCTACAGTATCAGACGCCGAAAGTGGAAATCCGTTTCGGCCGTCAGCTGATCCAGACGCCCTACGCCAATCAGGACTACTACACGTTCAACCCGCGCGCCTTCATGGGCGTTGCCGGC
>NZ_AFPR01000518.1:0-4032 GCF_000219295.1 Acidiphilium sp. PM | reverse complement strand
AGATCCTCGGCATTGGCGGCCTCGCCGGGCACGGCCATCGCGCCCTGTTCTTCGGCCTGTTCGGCGCGCCAGGCTTCCGCGAGGGGCGGGTCGAGATCGACGGCAAGCCGGTGCGCATCGCCTCGTCGCGCGACGCCATGCGCGCCGGCATCGCGCTCGTGCCGGAGGACCGCAAGAGCGAGGGGCTGTTCCTGTCGCTCTCCGTGCGCGACAATTTCACTCTGCCGATCCTGCGCCGGCTCTCCCGTTTCGGCATTCTGCGGCTGGGGGCGGAGCGCGCGCTGGTGGCTGAAAACATCCGGCGGCTCGCCGTGCGGACGCCCTCGGCGGCGCAGCGCGTCGGCGCGCTGTCGGGCGGCAACCAGCAGAAGGTGCTGCTCGGCCGCTGGCTGATGACGCAGTCGCGCATCCTGCTGCTCTACGACGTCACCCGCGGCGTCGATGTCGCGACCAAGCACGAGATCTATGAACTCGTCGCCGGGCTCGCGCGCGAGGGCTATGCGATCCTGTTCTATTCGTCGGATGCCGAGGAACTCGCCCATCTCTGCCATCGGGTGAAGGTGATGCGGCGCGGCGCCTTCGTCGCCGAGATTGCGGCGGCGGACCTGTCCGCGGAGGCGATCGTCGCCGCCGCCATGCGTGAATCCGGTCAGAAAGAGGTGCCCAATGCCGCCTGACGCCACGGCCGCCGCGCTGCCGCGCGGAAGCCGCCTCGGCCACACGATCGCCCAGAATATCGGGCTGATCCTCGCCTGCGCGATCCTGATCCTCGCGGTGTTCGGCTTCGCGCTGATCTACGGGATCGAACAGCATCGCCTGCCGGGCAATTTCGAGCTGACCTCGGCCGTCAACTCCGCCATCCCGCTGGTCTTTGCCGCAGTCGGGCAGAGCTTCGTGGTGCTGACCCGCGGAATCGACCTCTCGGTCGGCGGTGTCGTCGATCTCGCCAATGCGATGGCCGCCGTGACGATGGGCAAGACGCTTGGCAGCGCGCTCGGCTGGTCCGCGATCATCCTGATGACGGGGGCGGCCTGCGGGCTGGTGAACGGATTGCTGGTCGCGCTCGGCCGGTTGCCGCCGATCGTGGTCACCCTGGCGACCCTGTCGATCTTCCAGGGCCTGGCGATCCGCGTCCTGCCCGAGCCGGGCGGCGCGATCCCGCCCGCCTACACGAACCTGCTGGTCAACCCCAACGGGCCGTGGGCGCTGGTCTACATCCTGGTGCTGGGCCTGGGCTGGGCGGCGTTCCGGCGGTCGCGCATGGGCGTGGATCTCTATGCGATCGGCAATGACGAGGCCTCGGCCTCGGCGCTGGGCGTGAACGTGCTGCGCACCAAGATCATCGCCTATGTGCTCGACGGCACGCTGGGCGCTGCGGCCGGGCTGTTCCTTGCCGCCTCGGCCACAGCGGGCGACGCGACGACCGGCAACTCCTACACGCTGTCATCGATCGTCGCGGTCGTGCTCGGCGGTATTTCGCTGTTCGGCGGACGCGGCTCGGCGATCGGCGCGATCGCCGGCGCCTTCATCACCACCCTCATCGTCAACATCCTGTTCTTTGGTCACGTGAACCCGCTCTACCAGTCCTTCTACGAAGGCGTGTTCCTGATCATCGCGGTCGTGCTGGGCGGCGCCATCGGCGGCGCGATCAGGCGGCGGCGATGAGCGCGCTCTCCGTCGACACGCGGCGCATCCTCTATGCGATCGCCGCCGCCATCGCCCTGTTCCTGATCGGCGAAGCCGCCCATCCCGGCTTCCTGTCCGGCGGCAGCGTTTCCTCGATCCTGGTGATCGCCTCCTTCGTCGGCCTGGTGGCGGCGGGGCAGTGCTTCGTCATCCTGATCGGCGGCATCGATCTTTCGGTGCCCTGGGTACTCAACGCCGCGGCGATCCTGCTCACCACCACCTCGCTCGGCAAGAACGCCGCCGCGCCGGAGGCGATCGTGGTCGCCCTCGGCATGGGGCTGCTCGTCGGCGCCGCGAACGGGATCGGTGTTGCCTTCCTCGGCATTCCCGCGGTGGTGATGACGCTTGCCATGAACGGCATCGTCGAGGGGCTGACCCTCGGGCTGACCGGCGGCTTCACCTGCTCGTCGTGCTCGTCCTACGCGCCGCCGGCGATCCAGACCCTGGCGCATGGCACCCTGCTCGGCATTCCCGACGCGCTCTGGCTCTGGGCGGTGATTACCGCGCTGGTGAGCGGCGCCCTCGCCGTGACGCGCTTCGGACGCGCGACCTACGCACTCGGCACCAACCCGCTCGCCGCGACCCTCGCGGGGATCGACGCGCGGCGGATGACGATCCTGCTCTATGCATTGTGCGGCGGGTTCGCGGCACTCGGCGGCGTCATGCTGGTGGGCTTCGGCGGGCAGGCCTCGCTCGGGCTGGGCGATCCCTACCTGTTCACCTCGATCGCCGCGGTGGTGATCGGCGGCGTGAACATCCTCGGCGGGCGCGGGAACTATCTCGGCGTCGCCGCCGGCGCGGTCAGCCTGACCGTGCTGGTCTCGGTGCTGCTCGCGCTTTCGATGCCCGACTATGTCCGCAGCATCGCCTATGGCGTCGTCATCCTCGCGCTGCTGCTCGCCTATGGGCGGGAGAAGGAACGGTGAGCGCCTGGCAGCCGGCCGGGTGCTACCCCGATCCGGCGATCCACACGCTCTCGCCGTCCTTCGCGCGCTACCGGCTGTTCAACGCGGCGGTCGAGCGGCTGGCCGAGGGATGCCGCTGGGCCGAAGGGCCGGTCTGGTTCGGCGATGGGCGCTTCCTGCTGTGGAGCGACATTCCGAACGACCGGATGCTGCGGTGGGATGAGACCGATGGCAGCGTCAGCGTGTTCCGCCAATCCTCGGGCCATGCCAACGGCAACACCCGCGACCGGCAGGGACGGCTGATCACCTGCGAGCATGGCGGGCGGCGTGTCATCCGCACCGAGATCGACGGCAGCATCACCGTGCTGGCGGACGGATTCGGCGGGCGGCGGCTCAATTCGCCCAACGACGTCGTGGTGAAATCCGATGGCAGCATCTGGTTCACCGATCCGCCGTTCGGCATTGCCGGGTGGTATGAGGGGCATCGCGCCGAGGCGGAGCTGGCCCCGGCGATCTACCGGATCGACCCGGTGACGGGCACTGTCACTATGGTGGCCGACGACATCGCGGGACCGAACGGACTGGCGTTCTCGCCGGATGAGAGCCGGCTTTACGTCGTCGCCTCGCGATCGGAGCCCCACCGCGCCATTCACGTGTTCGACGTGGTGGACGGAAGCCGCCTTGCGAACAACCGGCGGCTGATCGATGCCGGCCCAGGCGGCACGCCGGACGGCTTCCGCGTCGATATCGATGGCAATCTCTGGTGCGGCTGGGGCATGGGCGACCCGGCGCTTGACGGGGTGATGGTCTTCGATCCCGAGGGAACGCCGATCGGCCGCATCGCCTTGCCGGAACGCTGCGCCAATGTCTGTTTCGGCGGGCGGCACCGCAACCGGCTGTTCATGGCGGCGAGCCGGAGCATCTACGCGCTCTACGTCAACACCCAGGGCGTGCGCGGCGGCTGAAACCCCCGCCATCGTCCCGATGGCGGGGATGGTGGTGGTTCAGAAATCTTCCCAGTCATCGGCGTCGGCACGGCCTGGAGCCGCCGGGAGAGCCGCGAGGACGGCCGGTCTTGGCGCGTGACGCGGCGCCGGCCTTGCGGGCGCGGCAGGGCGCGGCTTCACCGGTCGCGGCGCCGTGTCCACGACGCCACCGAGATCAAACCGTGCGATGAGGCTGGCAAGCTGTTCCGCCTCCTGCGCGAGGTTATGGCTGGCGGCGGTGGATTCCTCGACCATGGCGGCATTCTGCTGCGTGGTCTGGTCCATCTGGCCGACAGCGGTATTCACCTGCACCAGCCCGGTCGACTGCTCCTGCGCCGAGGCGGCGATTTCGCCGACGACGCCGTTGATCTCGCCGATCTGGGCAACGATCCGCTCCAGCGCCCGGCCGGTCTGCCCGACCAGGTCGACCCCCGCGACCACCTGCTGGTTCGATG
>NZ_AFPR01000519.1:0-7451 GCF_000219295.1 Acidiphilium sp. PM | reverse complement strand
CGCTGCGCCAGCGCGCGCACCTCGGAGGCGACCACGGCGAAACCGCGCCCCGCTTCGCCGGCCCGCGCCGCCTCGACACCCGCGTTCAGCGCCAGCAGGTTGGTCTGGAAGGCGATCTCGTCGATCACGCCGATGATGTTGCCGATCTGTTTCGATGAGGTCTCGATTTCCCCCATCGCCCGCACCGCCTGCGACACAACGGAGCCGCCATGCTCGGCGTCCTGCTTCGCGGTATCGACGATATTTCGGGCATGCACCGCTGCGTCCGCGGTATTGCGTACCGTCGTCGTGATTTCGTCAAGTGCTGCGGCAGTTTCCTCGAGGGTCGCGGCTTGCTGCTCGGTGCGGCGAGCCAGATCGTCCGCAGCGCTGGAGATCTCGCCGCTGCCGGAGCGAATGGCCGAGGCATTTGTGGCAACCACGCGCATCGCGTCCTGCAACCTTTGCATCGCGCCATTGAAGTCTGTCCGGAGCTGTTCGTATTCCGCTGCGAAGGCGGCGGTCAGTCGGAACGTCAACCGGCCGGCCGAGAGTTCCTCCAGGCCATGGGCGAGAGAATCGACCACCGTGGCGAGCTGCTGCGCGGCGGCGGCGCGTTCCGCCTCCGTACGAGCACGCTCGGTTTCGCGCTGCCGTGCGGCTGCCGTGGCATCGTTTTCCAGCCGCGCCTTCTCGATGCCCGCGGATTTGAAGATCTCGACCGCGCTCGCCATGCCGCCGATCTCGTCGGTCCGGTCGGTGAAAGGCACATCAACGCTGGAATCGCCCGTCGACAGCGCCTTCATCACCGAGGTCATGCGCTTGAGGATGTTCGCGATGTTTTTCTGCATGTAAATCATGAGCAGAAGAAAGGCGAACAGAACCGGAATGAAGATCGCGGCGAAACGCAGCACCCCGTTCCAGAAATTCGTTCTGAGATCACTGATGTAGAGACCGGACCCGATCATCCAGTGCCAGCCCGGCACCTCCGCCATGTAGGAAATCTTGGGCTGGGGAGTCGAGGATCCCGCTTTCGGCCAATAATATTCATGAAAGATCGGATGACCGCTCGCCGCTGCCTGCATCAGTGGGCGGATCACGTAGTGACCGTATGGATCCTTGACGTTTTCAAGATTTTTCCCGATCACCGACTTTTTCGGATTTGCCAGCGCAACGCCGTGCCGGTCGTAGACGAAGAAGTAGTTGCCGTGATCGAAGCGCGCCGCGCCCAGAGCCTTGAGAGCGAGGGACTGGGCCTTCTGTTTCGTGATCACTCCCTGATCCGCGAGACGGACATAGGTTTCAGTCGAGGTGACGGCGCTCGCGACCAGTGCTCTGGCCTGGGCTTCCTTGGAGTGTAACTCCATCTGGTATGAGTCGAACAGGTTCAACGCCACCGCCGCGACAGTGATTGCGACGCCAAAAGCACCGAGCATGGCGAACTGATAGCGGATCGAGAGCTTCTTGAGCACGAACAATCTCCCAACGACGACGTGCGCCTCATTTGCCTGCAAAAGATTAAGAAAGAATATCCGGATCGATACGAGGCGCGTGTCGGTTCTCGTGCCGGAACCAGCCGCTGTCAGCGGGGCCGAGTCGCCCATGCCGGCCGTCCTGTCATCGGCTCAGCGCGGGGCGGTGAAGTGCTTTTATGGCAGGATATATAACTTATTCTCAATTTATGAACACCTTCCGCACCTGTTAGAAAAATATCTTCTCGGGCGGCGTTCAAGTGCGAATATTTTCAGAATCAACGCGATAAATATTGGCTGGTGTGCGATGTGGATTTCCCTTGGTTCAAATTTTGTTGTTATTGTTTCTTTCCCAATGTATCATGACGTTCGTGGAATTCGACATCATCGAGAGGTTGATTGATCGCACCACATACACGGCACCGGTCAGACAATTCGGTTCGTTGATGCAACTTTGGTCAAAGATGAACAAGAGGGAGAGACGCCGGGATTGTGGTTTCCACGTGTTGGCGTGGTATCATGAAATAGCAAGGACGCTGCGGCATATCGGAGCGCGAGAGATTGACCATGCGCGCCGGAGCTTGCCTCCTGTCACCCGCGAAAGCAGGGGAAGCCCGCTTGCCGTCTGACGATACGGAAACGCGGCGCCTGGCCGCCCTTGGCCGTTACGATATCGTCGGCACACCGGCGGAGGAGAGCTTCGATCGCTTTGCCCGCCTTGCGGCGCATGGGCTCGACATGCCGATCGCCACGGTATCCTTCGCGGATGCCTCCCGTCACTGGCTCAAGGCGAAGGTCGGCACCGATCTTGAGTGCATGCCCCGCGGCACCGTATTTTGCGAGCACACGATCGGCACCGACAGTCCTCTTGTAGTGCCGGATGCCCGCGAGGACGAACGCTTCCGTGACAATCCGCTCGTCAGCGGGTTTCCCCATATCCGGTTTTACGCGGGTGCGCCGATCATCACGCCGGACGGCTATCGTATCGGCAGCATGTGCGTGCTCTCGCCTGAGCCGCGTGCGGAATTCGATGCGTCCAGCCGGAAGTTCCTCACCGAACTCGCCCAGTCGGTGATGACCGAACTCGAACTGCGGCGGCTGAACCGTGAGCAGGCGAAGGTATCGGCCGATCTCGCGTTCTGGAACCGCCTTTCCGAGGCGATTGCCGATGCGGCGGATTTCGACGCCGCTCTCGATCATGCCCTGGCCTGTTGCGCCGAACGCGCCGGCGCGGCGATCTGCTTTCTCGTCGCGTTTCATCCGGCATACCGGATGCTGGAATACGTCAAGTCGCATATCGCTCAAGACAGTGATCTGGCCGACTTTGACATGACCCCTTGGTTTGCCGGCCACCCGGTCGACACCATCAGTTTCGGCGCGGCCCTCGTCGAGGGGCGGATGTATGACAGCGGACCGATGATGGACGCCGATCCTGGGCCGGCGTACCCGCGCCTGCGCGAACTGGTCCGCGCCGGCATCCGCCGGCAGGTCGTCCATCCGTTCGATCTTGCCGACCGCCGTTTCGGTCTGGTGCTCGATTTCAGGAGCCCGGCGATCGCGGAGGAAACGCACGGCCTGATTCTGGAATTCGTCGCCCGCCTGACCCCACTTCTGCTCGGGCGGCTGCGGGAGGACGCGCTCGAGCGTGCCAACCGGGCCCTGCGGACGATCCACGAAGCGACCGAAGCCTTTGCGCACGCCACCACCGCGCAGGCGGTGTTCGACGCGGCCTGCCGGCTTGCGGTCGAGACCGGAGGTTACAATACGTGCTGGGTCGGTCTGGCGCAGCACGATCCCGAGAAATCGGTCAGCCTCGCGGCGAGCGCCGGGCGTGGAACCGGGTATGTCGCGCAACTTCGCCTGTCCTGGGCGGATGTGCCCAACGGCCGGGGGCCCGCCGGCACCGCAATCCGCGAACGCCGGATCTCCCGTTGGCGCGACATTGCGGTCGATCCCCGTTTCGAGCCCTGGCGGCACAAGGCGCTCGCCTCCGGGTTCCGGTCCTGCATTTCGCTGCCGTTCGGCGGGGCCGGGATTCCGGCAGCTGGCGCGCTGACTCTCTATTCCTCGGACCCGATGGCCTTTGGAGAGGAGGAGCGCGATCTCCTCGTGGAACTGACCGCGAACATGACCAAGGCTTTGCAGGCGTTCACCACGCGGCAGGAACGCGACGACGCACTGATGGCCCATTCGATGAGCGAGCGGCGGATCGACCGGCTGCTCGCCGCGACTGGCGTCGTCCTCTACGCTCTTGCCCTGCACGGCGACGAGGCCGTTCTGGTCGACATGAGCGAGAATATCGTTGACATGCTCGGCTACGTCCCGGGGAATATCCGAGGACTCGACTGGTGGCGAAACCACGTGCACCCCGAAGACCTGCCGCAGGCGGCCCTCGGTGTCCCGCGCACGGTCGAGAGCGGGCAATTCGTTCATCGCTACCGTATCAGGCACCAGAACGGCGGCTATCGCTGGATCCATGACGAGAAGACCTTGCAGCGTGATGCCGCCGGCAATCCGGTGGGTATCGTCGGTGTCTGGATCGATATCACCGAACGCCGGGAGGCGGAGGAACAGATCTATCGGCTTGCGCATATCGATCCGCTGACCGAGTTGCCGAACCGGCGTCTGCTGAACGAGCGCTTGCGCGAGGTGCTGATTGAGGCGCGCCGGACCGGCGTGCAGGGAGCATTGCTGTTCATCGATCTCGATCGGTTCAAGACGATCAACGACATGCTTGGCCACTCGGCGGGTGATTCGGCGCTCCGGCAGGCTGCGCAGCGGCTCCGCCAGGCGGTCCGCGCGGCCGATACGATCGCCCGTGTCGGCGGCGATGAATTTGTCGTTCTCATTGCGGATGCCGGCAGCACGGTCGCCGATGCGGCCGATCATGCCGCCACGATCGCCCGAAAGATGATCGACGCGCTCACGGCAAGGCCTATCTCGATTGGCGAACGTGAGTACCATCTCGGCGCCAGCATCGGCTTCACGATGTTTCCGAAGCCGGATGACACGATCGATACCCTGATCCGCGAAGCGGACACGGCGATGTATCAGGCCAAGGCCGGAGAAGCCGATGTCGTCATGTTCCGGCAGTCGATGCATCTGTCGATCGTGGCGCGCCATGCCATCGAAGACGAGATCAGGAGTGCGCTGAAGGCTGGGCGGTTCGAGATCTGGTTGCAGGACCAGGTGGAGTTGGGGGGGAAGCCCGTCGGCGCGGAAGTCCTTCTGCGCCTGCGCGATCGTGATGGTCGCATCGCCGTCCCGTCCGAGTTCATCGGCATTGCCGAATCATCCGGGCTGATTGTTCCGCTGGGCCGGTGGCTGTTGCGCGAGGCGTGTGCGCTGCTGGCACGAGCCCATCGCGACCGGCCGGACTGGCGGCTATCGGTCAATGTCAGCCCGCGACAGTTCCGCGATCCTGCTTTCGTCACCGACGTGATTGCGGCCCTCGACATCTCCGGCGTGCCGGCGGACCGACTTACGCTCGAGATTACCGAAAATCTGCTGATCAGGGATACATTCGAGATCGCCCGGATCATGGGGATTCTGGCCGATCGCGGCGTCCGCTTCTCGGTCGACGACTTCGGGACCGGCTATTCAAGCCTGCACTACCTGCGCCAGTTGCCGATCCACGAAATCAAGATCGACAGAGGTTTCATCGGCCAGGTGCCGGATGATGCGTCTTCCGTGGCGATCGTCGAGGCGATCCTCGCCATGGCCCGGCGGCTCGATCTCGATGTGGTGGCCGAAGGGGTCGAGACGCCGGAGCATGTCGCCTTCCTGAAGGCGCGCGGCTGTCCGCGGATGCAGGGTTATTTCTTCGCCTGCCCGATACCCGTCTCGGAGTGGCTGGAACGGTCCGCTCACACGCCGGACGCCGGTGTGGCCAACGCCCGCCGATAGATTTGGCGGATCGCGACGGCTGACGTCGTTCACGCTGGCGGCGTGTCACCGCTTGACCGGCGGGACGCGGCGCCCGCAAATCGATAAGCGGATGTTAATAAGTCTTTACTATTGTCGGAACACCGGACCGGCGGGCCGTTGCTGCCTTTCGGAGGCTGGACCGTCATGATGCGCCGATCGGGAGTTGCGGATGATACCTCGCCGGATTCACCAGTTCTGGCTGATTGACCTGTTGCGGGCACGACGGAGGCGCTTTGGCGGTGGTTCTCCCTGGGAAGAGGGCATGCAGGAGGAACTTCGCGCGAACCATCTCGAATGGAGCCTGCATCATCCCGGGTTCGAAGTGAAACTCTGGTCGCTCGACGAACTTCTCTCGCTCTGTCGTGTTGGCGGTTTTACGTGGGTCGCTCAGGTGCTGACCGCCGATGCACCTGTGCCATTGCAACTCGATCTCATACGATTTTTCCTGCTTGAGCAACTCGGCGGCATCTGGGCGGATCTGACGGTTCGGCCGGTCGGGCCCATGCCTGCGGCGCTTCTTGCCGCGGAATTCGTGGCAATAGGCGTGGATGGCGGCGCGCCGGTGTTTGATCAACGCTTCCTCGCCGCGCGCCCGGGCCTCGAGTGCTTCATGCGCGCGACCGACAAGGTCATGCGCGGCGGGTTCGACGAAGCGCGGCGGATGAGCGGTCAGGACGCGCTAGCAGCCGCATTCGCCGCGAGCCGTCGGCCTGTCGCGGCTTGCCTCTTGAGCGAGCAGGACACCTGGGGATCGCTGCTGGAACGACGCAGCCTTGACCGCGACGCGGATTGGTTGCCCGATCCCATGGCCACGCTGGAGGTGAACGCCGCACCGCCGGCTCCCGCCTGAGCATAGCGCGTTCCAGGCATCAGCGCGGCCTGAAGTGTCGCCAACCCGGGTTGTTGTGATAGTAGTTGCGGGCGCGCATCTGATAGCTGTTCCAGTAGCCGGAGTGGAAGCGCCGCAGCGGGGGCGGTGCCGCGTGGATGCGCCACGGGCCGCTATACGACGAGCCGACATACCAACGACCACTGTACAAATAGTAATACAAGCCGCTGTAGAAGAAGAGCGGATAGTTGTAGCCGAGAGCCACATAGACGCCGGGTGAGGGCAGCCAGACCATCTCTGGCGACCAGCTTGCGGGTGCCGCCGGCGGATAGCCGGCCTCGTACGGCGAGGGTGGAGGGGGTGTGGTCGCGGCCCCACCCACGGCACCGATGGCCCCGCCGATCAGGGCGCCTGTCGCGGCGCCACGGCCACCGCCGGCAAGAGCGCCAATTGCGGCACCCGTGCCGGCACCGAGGGCGGCTCCTCCAAGAGCGCGCTGGCCGGGATCATAGGGATTGGTGCAGGCCCCGAGGCCGGCGGCCAACAGCAGCGCGAGCCCCAGCGGTGCCGACCGGGTACGCGGGCGACGGGTTTGCGCGATGGAGGGCGGGGCAGATGCGGTCGGGATCATATCGGGCTCCTGCTCTGTGAACCGGACGTTTGCCGGCTGAGCCATCGACGTGACAGCGCGCGTCTGATTTTTCATTGATCCCGATCAACGCTGCAATGTTTCGCAACATCAATTCTGCCTGGGCAAAAAGGAGGCCGGGCAGCTGACGTTGCCCGGCCCCGCGAGTGCGCCGAGGGCGGTATCAGAACAGCACGCCGGCCTCGACCACGAAGGTGGCCTGGTTGCGCCCGGTGCCGTTCGCACCGTAGCCGGTGCTGCCGTTATTGCTGATCTTGGTCAGATGCAGCAGCCCAAGATCGCCGCGGACGAACAGGTTCTTGTTCTGCCAGGTCGGCGTGACCGACAGGCCGTAGCCCTGCGCTCCAGGGTTGAGGAACCAGGTAGAGGTGCCATTCGAGCTGAAATATTCGACCCAGCCGCCCAGCGAATAGGGGCTTTTGCCGAACGCGTAATCGGCGAAGATCGCCGCGCCGAAATTGCTCGTGAACTTGCTGATGCCAACCTTCTGGTCAGGCTTCGCATACACATACTGAACCTCCGGCACGAGGTTGAGGTTGCCATGCGTGTAGCTGTAATAGCCGCCGATCATCGTGGAGTTGATATAGTTGGCGAC
>NZ_AFPR01000520.1:0-15858 GCF_000219295.1 Acidiphilium sp. PM | reverse complement strand
GATTCCGGCCTCAGAACCGCGCTCTCCGCTCAAACCCGCAGAAAACCTCGATCCCAACCAGTCAGCGTTCCCACTTTGTCCGCTTATGCTACAGCCCAGGGCGATCCGTTACTTCGGGCCGAAATGAGACTCTGAAAACTTTGCTGATTAAAGACCGGCCGGCGCTTCACCAGGTCCCCGAGTGATCGAGGACGGCCGCGTATCCGGGACCAACACTTTATGATTGCATACAACCATCATTATGACCTAAGCTCCAACCTCATCGCACGCCAACGCACTGCATGCGGCGTCGCGACTGCCGGTAGGGGGTGGGGATGGCAAAGCTTGCAGGTCGACGATGCCTCGTAACGGGCGCGGGGCGCGGTATCGGAGAGGCCATTGCGGCCGGCCTGGCTGCGGAAGGCGGGCGCGTCGCCGTGCTCGATTTCGATGGCGGGCGTGCTGAGGTCGTCGCGAGCAGGTTGCAGGGTGGAGCCGTCGCGGTCGCAGCGGACGTCGCGGACCCGTACGAGGTTCAAAGAGCGGTGGATCGTGTTGTCGCGGCATTCGGCGGCGTCGACGTGCTGGTCAACAATGCCGGCATCGACACGAGTTCGCCGGTCGTTGATATGCCGCTTGAGGTCTGGGACCGCATGATGGCGGTGAACCTTCGCAGCGTCTTCCTGTGTACGAAAGCGGTGCTGCCGGGCATGCTGGAACGCGGATGGGGACGCATCATCAACATCAGTTCGCAACTGGCCCAGAAGGGTGCGCCTGATATGGCTCACTATTCCGCGGCGAAAGCGGGCGTCATCGGCTTCACTCGTTCTCTGGCCTACGAAGTTGCCCAGAAGGGCGTCACGGTGAACGCGATTTGCCCAGGCCCCGTCGATACGACGCTGTGGCGGGAAATACCCGCGGATTGGCGTGCGCGCAAACTTGCTGAACTTCCGATCGGGCGGCCGGCCCGGGTGGAGGAGATCGTGCCGACTGCCGTCATGCTCGCCTCCGATGATGGTTCATACTACGTGGGCGCCACACTGAATCCGAATGGCGGCGACGTCATGGTCTGACGCAGGACGAACTAACCAATCTGCAAAAACATCAGGGATGAAATCGGGTCGACGGCAGATATGAACCTGATTATTGGGGAGACCAAGATATGGACGCAATCAGAGATAACACTCTCGATCTCTCGCCGCCACAACCAAACGAACGCCGACGATTTTCCTCGTTCAGCAAGCGCGATACCGATGTCGTCACCGTCATTGCGCTCCTGGCCTGGACAATCGCCGTATTCGACTATGGGCTCCTGGGGACTCTTCTCCCGGCGATGCAGCAATCCTTCGGCTGGACACCGACGACCTCCTACGCCATCAACACGTGGATCTCGGTAGGCAGTGCAATAGTCGCCTTCGGGCTCGGGCCGATCATTGATCGGCTGGGCCGGCGCAATGGCATGATGCTCACCGTTGGTGGCACGGCGATTGTCTCGGCCCTGACCGCTGCAATCCCGGCGGCATTGGCCGCGGTCAGTGCCGTCCTTATCATTGTCGTCCGGTCCTTCGGTGGCCTCGGCTTCTCCGAACAAGCGGTCAACGCTACATATATCAACGAAGTCTATCAAGTGACCGAGGATGAGCGTAAGCGCAAGCGTCCCGGATACTACTATGCCTGGATCCAGGGCGGCTGGCCCCTTGGCTTCATGCTCGCCAGCGCGCTGTCGCTCGTCCTGCTGAATGTCGTTGGCTGGCGGGGACTCTATCTGATGGCAACCGTGCCAGCGGCTGTTCTCGTCTGGGTGATCTTCCGAACGATCAAGGAGACACCCCAGTTCCGGCTGCACCAGAAGCTTCATCAGCTCGAGCGCTCCGGGCAGACGGATGCAGCCCATGCGCTTGCGGCATCATATAATGTCGAGCACTCCTCGGCGGCGCCGCTCAAGCGGATCTGGGAGCCGCATCTGCGCGGCAACACATTTGCGTTTTCCCTTGCCTGGATCTTTAACTTCTTTGGCATCATGAGCTTCAGCATTCTGGGAAGTTCGGTGCTCAAGAACGCCAAGGGGGTTCATCTTTCCGAAGCGTTCTGGATGCTGATCATTATCAACCTGATCGCCTACTTTGGTTACGTTTTCCATGGCTGGCTCGGCGATAAGATCGGTCGCAAAGCGGCGATCGTGATTGGCTGGATCATCTCGAGCCTCTTCTTCGCCCTTATGTTGAGCCCATTCGTGGCGAACGCGACCCTGATCGTGGCGACATATGCCGGCGGCCTGTTCTTCCTGGTCGGGCCTTACGCGGCGATCCAGTACTTCATGGCCGAATGCTACCCGGTGAGCTGCCGCGCGACGGGCGTCACCTTCATCGGCGCTATGAGCCAACCCGGCATCATTATCGGTGGTGCGCTGTTCACGATCGTCGCCGGAGCGCTTGGCACGGGTGCGGCCGCGCTGTGGGTCGGTGCCGTTGGGATCTTCGTATCGGGGTTAATCATGCTGTTCACCAAGCGTCCTCGCGAGGTCGATCTGGAGGAAGCCAATGCCTGATCAACCCGTTGCTGCGATCACCGGAGCAGCCAGCGGCATCGGTCGTGCCCTTGCCGTCTTCTACGCAAAACGGGGCATTCGCAGCGTAGTTGGAACCTACCCCGGAGACCCTCACGATCCGGAGCAAACCGCCCGGCTCGTTGGGGAGAATGGCGGAACCTGTGTCATTCAGGAACTCGACGTCAGGCAGACGACGTCGGTCGAGGCTTTTGCCCAGCGCGCGATAAGCGCGTTCGGGCGCCTCGACTACATGATCGCCAATGCGGGGATCCTGCGTCACGCACCGGTTACCGATCTGTCCGATGAGCGTTGGACAGACATGATGGAGGTCGATCTGACCGGCGTCCTGCGCACGCTCCGTGCAGGCGCGTCGCGGATCAGCTCCGGAGGCGCGATGGTTGCCATCTCGTCCATCGCCGGCGGTGTCTACGGTTGGGAAGAGCACGCGCATTACGCAGCTGCCAAAGCCGGCGTCCTCGGTCTGGTCCGCAGCTTGGCCGTTGAGCTCGCGCCAGGCGGGGTCCGGGTCAATGCGATCATTCCGGGCCTGATAGAAACACCACAATCGCTTGACCCGGTGAACTCTCTCGGACCTGATGGCCTGCGTAGGGCAGGTCAGGATATTCCGTGGGGACGGGTTGGCCGGCCGGAAGAGGTGGCAAGCGTGATTGCATTCCTGACGTCGCAGGATGCCAACTACGTCACCGGCCAGGCGATCGTGGTCGATGGCGGACTTACCGTCAAAATGCGGTCTTGATGTTAATCGATCCAGGCACAACAAACGGGAGAGTAGCGTATGGCTAAAGAGATATTTTGCTCCTTCGGCATCGACGTCGACGCCGTGGCCGGTTGGCTCGGTTCATATGGTGGCGAAGATTCCCCGGACGACATCTCGCGCGGTCTGTTCGCTGGCGAAGTCGGGGCGCCGCGTCTGCTCAAGCTCTTCGATCGGCTGGGCATTCGAACCACGTGGTTCATCCCGGGACATTCAATCGAGACTTTCCCCGAGCAGATGAAAGCGGTGGCGGAGGCCGGGCACGAAGTCGGGATTCATGGCTATAGTCATGAGAACCCGATCGAGATGACGCCGGAGCAGGAGGAGGAGGTTCTTGACAAATCGATCGATCTTGTTACCTCCCTGACTGGCCGGCGGCCCACCGGTTATGTGGCGCCCTGGTGGGAGTTCAGCAATGTCAGCAATGAACTGCTGATCAAGAAGGGCATCAAATACGACCACAGCCTGATGCACCGGGACTACGAACCATACTATGTCCGCGTCGGCGACAGCTGGACCAAGATCGACTACAGCAAGCCGGCGACCGAATGGATGAAGCCCTTGGTGCGCGGTCAGGAGACCGATCTCGTCGAGATACCAGCCAGTTGGTATCTCGATGATCTTCCGCCCATGATGTTCATCAAGAAGTCGCCGAACAGCCACGGGTTTGTTAATCCACATGACATCGAGACGATCTGGCGCGAGCAGTTCGACTGGGTCTATCGCGAATACGACTATGCTGTCTTCCCGATGACCATCCATCCTGACGTGTCCGGACGGCCGCAAGTGCTGATGATGCTCGAGCGTCTTTATGGCTACATGGCGCGCCATCCCGGCGTGAAGTTCGTTACGATGGACGAGATTGCCGACGATTTCCTTCGGCGGCAGCCGCGAAAGGGCTAATCGATGTGCGGGCTCTGCGGCAGCCTGCAGGGCGGTGCGCATTGGTCTGATGCCGCACCGCCTGCTGCTGATGCCGAGGTGATGCCCTCCTGGCAGCGGCGTGCGTTACGGCGTATGCGTGTCGCCGCTGCCAACAGGCTTCTTGCGCCTTGCGGTCTAGCTCTTGCTGATTGGCAGGGCGCCCGCTTCATGTTGCGAAGCCGGACCGGCGGCACCGCAGACATCGTCGGGTTTGGTGATCTCTGGCCGCAGGTGGATCGGCTTTGCGCCGCGCCACCCGACCCACTGGATTACAGTTTTCTCGACCAGATTAAGCGCCGCAATGGCTAACAGTCTCGTCGACGTACATGTGCTGACGGGATTTCTGGGCAGCGGCAAGACGACGGTGCTCCGGCATTTGCTGGCAGCTCCCGACCTCGCCGAAACCGCCGTGCTCGTCAACGAGTTCGGTGCGGTCGGGCTCGATCATCTATTGGTGGCGGCGATCGAGGGGGAGCCTGTTCTCCTCGGGGGCGGTTGCGTTTGCTGTACGCTGCGCAGTGATGTCGGGCAGGCGCTGCGTGACCTTTGGGCGAAGCAAGCGCGCGGCCAGATACCATCATTCCGACGGGTCGTGATCGAGACGACCGGACTGGCCGATCCCACACCGATCATGGCGACAGTCGCTGGCGATCTGGCTCTGCGACATCATTTTTCGCCGGGTCAAGTGATTACCACAGTTGATTCCGTGAACGGAGCAAAGACGTTAGCGCGATATCCGGAAAGCGCGCAACAGGCCGGTGCTGCCGATGTTCTGCTGGTCACGAAGCGTGATATTGCGCCATCAGAAAGTCTGGAGACCCTCAGGTCGAGCCTGCGCGCCATGAACCCGGTTGCACGGATCGAGGTCATCGAGGGTGGCAAGGTGTCGCCGGAGATCATGCTCCGCGTGGATATCGGCGATCAGATCGCGCGGGCGACGCATTGGGCCGGCAGGCCCGTCGGAAACAAGGTGCTCCATGGCGGTATCGCAACGTGCATCATCGAGCACGATCGTCCGATCGATTGGGCGGCGTTCGGTCTCTGGTTCAGCCTGCTGGCACATCGGCACGGCGCGCGCATCCTGCGGATGAAAGGAATTCTAGCGCTGGAAGGCAGTGAGACACCTGTGCTCGTTCAGGCTGCTCAGCACCTGGTCCACCCGCCGGAGCATCTTCCTCTGGGCACGGCTCCAACCGGGCAGTCGTCATTGGTCCTCATCGTTGATGGGCTGGATCCCATTTTGCTCCGTGAATCCTTCGACGTGATTGTGGCGACCTGAGGCCGCGCGCGGAGCCCCTTAGCGTAGCGTAGCGCGCGGCCGGTGGGGAGGCGTGGTGGCCATCGTCGAGCTTCGAGTTAGGTTTGGGTTGCGAGACCTGAAACCCGAGACGGAGACGACGATGACCGACGAGAGAATGGCGCTGATCGAGCTGGTTGAGAAGCAGGCCGACGGCGATCTTGTCCGGGCGATGCTGGCGTTTGCGGCCGAACGGATCATGGAGACGGAAGTCAAGGCGCTGACCGGTGCGACGAAAGGCGAGCGGTCGCCGCAGCGTGAGGTTCAGCGCAACGGCAATCGGCCGCGGGCCTGGGATACCCGCACGGGATAGCTGTCGCTGAACATCCCGAAATTGCGGAAGGGCAGTTACTTTCCGAGCTTTCTCGAACCGCGCCGGACCGCGGAGAAGGCGCTGGTGGCAGTGATCCAGGAGGCATACGTCCACGGCTTGTCGACCCGGGCGGTGGACGATCTGGTCAAGGCGATGGGCGCCGTCGGCATGTCGAAGAGCCAGGTCAGCCAGCTCTGCACCGAGATCGATGAGCGGGTGAACGCCTTCCTGTCGCGGCCGCTCGAGGGAACGTGGCCCTATCTCTGGCTCGATGCCACCTATGTGAAGGTGCGCGAGGGCGGCCGGATCGTCAGCCGTGCCGTGATAATCGCCGTCGCGGTCAACGAAGATGGCAAGCGCGAGGTGCTGGGCCTGGCCACCGGCCCGTCCGAGGCGGAAGCGTTCTGGACGGAGTTTCTGCGCTCTCTCGCGGATCGCGGCCTGCGCGGCGTGCAGTTGGACATCGCCGACGATCACAAGGGGCTGAGGGCGGCCGCACGGCGTGTCTTCAATGCAACCCATCAGCGCTGTCGGGTGCACTGGATGCGCAATGCCCTCGCTCATGCACCCACCAAGAGCCGCGCGGCCGTCGCGGCGATGCTGAAGACGATCTTCGCGCAGCAGACCAAGGCCGACGCGGCCGGCCAATGGGACGTCGTCGCCGACGCGCTACGTGAAAAGCAGCCGAGGCTCGGCGCTCTCATGGACGCCTCCCGCGACGACGTCCTAGCCTACATTGACTTCCCTCGCGAGCACTGGGCGCAGATCGCCTCGACAAATCCACTCGAGCGCGTCAACCGCGAGATCAAGCGCCGTGCCGATGTCGTTTGTATCTTCCCCAACGATGAGGCCATCATCTGCCTGGTCGGCGCCTTGATGCTCGAGACCAATGACGAATGGACCGTGGTGCGCTGTCGCGCCGCCACATGAGCCTTGAGACGCTCGCCCGCGTCAGCGATACTGCAAATATCAGGCTGCCCGCAGTGGACGCCTGATCAGCTTCAGACCTACTCGAAGCTCGGCGCTCCTACACCACGCCCGTGGGCACGATCGCGACCTGATCACGGCGCGCTGGCAGGCAGAAGAGGTTGGGTGAGGCGAGCATGCTCTCAAGCATCACCTGCGGCGAGGCTGAGCGCAGTCGCGGACCTCGCACAACCCGCTCACGCCGACCGGGCGGCGGCTTCTCCGTGGCCGTGCCCACAGGTTCGGCAGTCAGTCAGTAGCGTTTTGAGGCAACAAAGCGCTCCCAACGACGTGCAAGGTAATTATGCTCGTCCATAGTCGTGTTCCAGACCGCTATCGAACTCGCACGCTGCCAGTAAGAACCTCCGCTACGGACGGCACCTTGAGGGATGATCGTGGTGCCGTCGGGAGCGGGCAGCGGTTCCGACGCAGCGGCGCCATCGTACCAGTAGCGCCATTCGGCATGGCTGAGATGGTCCCTAATCGGATCAAGCACAGACATATAGTATCCTTGCCGAGCAACCACGGCGCCAGCATAGCCGTCGAGCCACCAGTTCAGATACTCATAGGCGACGTCGAGCATGCGGCCCGAAAGCCGGTTCGAGAGGCACAGGCCACCATGCCAGGCACGATAGCCTTCTTTCGGCACGGCCTCAGCCACGGGGACGCCTTGGCGTCGGAGCATGGTGGTGGCTGGCGACCAGGCACTTTCGATCCAAGTGTGCCCGGCAGCCATCCATTCCGCCGCCTCGGCCGCCGTCTTCCAAAAGCCGAAGAAATGGCCCGCGTCGCGCTTGCGGCAAAGAAAATCCAATAGTGCGTCAATTTCATCGGTGCTTAGCTGGCCGATCGTCTGGAACGAAAGTGCTTCACTCGCCTGGGCAGCGAGAATGGCATCGAAAATGCCAATTGCCGGTTCATCCACAAGAGCGACCCGGCCTTGCCACCGCGCGTCGAGCAAGTCAGCCCATGAGTTTGGCGGATCGCCGACAATCATGTCCGGCCGATACGCGAAGCTGTCCACGTTATGCACGGTGGGTAGCATTGAGATCCAGCGCGATGGGCGGCTTCCGAGCGAGTGGTCAGGCTGAACATAGAGCCGCGTGACAGGGGCATCACCCTGGCCGAACGAGGCTTGCGGACCGATCTGGCCTGTCTTTGTGAGGGAACTGAGCGCCCCCCAGCGGGCGATCCGTGTCGTGTCGATTGGCTGAATCGCACGCCAGAACCAGACAATATCCAGATTATGGAAGCATTGGTCGTAGACGTCGTATGTCTCGGGAGCAACCGCGGCGCGCCGTTGCGCACTCAGGAAGTCCAAGCGCTCGAATTCAATATCGATATTGAGATCCTCGGCCGCGCGCGATTGAATCTCCGGCAATGCGGTGATTTCAGTGCCGAGCACCGTAAGGTGTGGTCTGGACGTCGAACGGACCGTGGTCTTCTGTGAGGTGGAATGTGTCTTCGATCGGATCATAACGGTCTATCAAATCCAGCAAATGAAGCGATCGAACTTGCGTCCGCGTCGGCCGGACACTGATGGAATCCGGGAAAAATATCAAGACGTGGAGGCCGATGGGTGATGTTTGCGAGCGGTGGAATGGTGGAGCCAATCTCCAATGCGCTTTCGATCCTGCTTCATGTCGGGCGGAGGCACACGGTGCAATCGGGTCATCGGCTGTTCGGTATATGATAAGTTTGTCGAAAATAACTTCGAAATGCATTCATGGCAGGTGTAAACTCAATATTCTTGCGCCATGCTAGGCCGACATCCATCGAGGGGATGGAATCCGCGACGACGACCGTCTCGATCCTCTTGCCTTCCAGAGACCACGGACGATGAACCATGTCCGAAAGAATCGCTACACCTTGTCCGTTTGCGACGAGGGACCGCACTGCTTCGACCGATGACGTGCGCAGCCGCACGGATGGCTGGAACGGAGTCCTGCTCCAGTATTTCAGGACAGTGTGTGCCGCCTCGTCCACAGTCAACATGACATAAGGTTCTTCGGCAATATGCTGAAGGCCGACCGAGTCACGGTCAAGCAGCTTGTGGTGCGCCGGCAGCCATAATCGCCTCGCTGATTTCAGCAACGTCTCGGTCGTGAGAGAACGATTACGGGTGTTCGATGTCAGGAGGACCGCAATGTCGTATCGGCGCGCCAACAAACCCTCCTCGATCGCCTCACGGCTGACCTCGAAAAGCTGAATCAAGAGTTTGGGAAACATTCGATGTATGCGTTCGAGATGAAAGGGGAGGAAATACCCCATCACGGTATAGGTGGCAGCGACTGACAATTTTCCTTCAATCTCGCCGGTTTCGACGTTGAGGCGCGTTGCCTCGTCGACTTTGTTCAGAATTTCATAGGCGTGGGAGAGAAACTGGCGGCCGGCGGTCGTCAGTTCCATGCCGAGCTTCGTCCGTTCGAAAAGATCGAATCCGACGGCGGTCTCCAGTTCTTTGATTGCCGTCGTTACGGCCGATTGCGAAATCGATAATCCTGCGGCGGCCTGCGAAACGCGACCGGTCTCAGCGGTTGCAACGAAGTATCTTATTTGCCTCAGAGTCAACGACATCGATGAACTGCCCGCCGTTCTGATAATTAGATATCGGGTTCGCTGGATTCTAAAATAGCGAAATCATATTGGCAATCTGTTGCTAATCGTCGTCGTCGGCAAGCGCTGGCGCCGAGAGCCGAAGTCGGCTGATGAAAGCGGATTCTCGGAACTAGCCATCAAACTGGCTTATCGAAAAAATTTATATTTAAATTGCGATAATCCTATTATCCAAACGGCGAAAGCGCGGCTATCTTGCTTCGGCAGATCGATAATGGGCGAAAATGAGCTGCCCCAGGAATGGAGCGAAGCGTGGCGCGAACAATTGTCGATATCAACTGTGACCTGGGCGAGTCGTTTGGCCGTTGGCGGGCGGGTGACGCCGAAGATGCCGATTTGATGCGGCTGATCAGCTCAGCAAATATAGCTACGGGATTTCATGCTGGCGACCCGAACTTGATGGACCAGACCGTGCGTCTTGCGGTGGATCATGGCGTCGGGATTGGGGCGCATCCAGGCTACCGTGATCTGCATGGATTCGGACGGCGTCGCATAGCCGGCACGCCAGCCGAGCTTGTGAACGACATCGTCTATCAAGTTGGCGCGTTGCGGGAGTTCGCCCGGCGCTATGGCGCAACCTTGCAGCATGTTAAGCCCCATGGTGCGCTTTACATGGAGATGGCGGTTAACAGCGACCTGTCGCAGTCATTTGTCCAGTTCATGCGGGCGGTCGCGCCCGATGCTTTCATCTTCTGCATGGCCGGCTCGGAAACGGAGAGGGTCGGTCGGGAAGCTGGGCAGCCGGTTGTTCGCGAATTTTACGCGGACCGCGATTACGAAGAATCCGGTTCGATCGTCTTCACCCGGCAACAGGTTCGGCTCGATCCCGAGGCAATTGCAGCAAAGGTCGTTCGTGCTTGCAAGGAAGGCCGGGTCCGCACGGTGACCGGTCGTGATATCAATATTGAGTTCGAATCGATCTGTTTCCACTCCGATACGCCGGGCTGTCTCGAACTCGCATCACGGATGCGTGACGCTCTCATCGCTGAGGGCATGCGGATAGCGCCAGTATCCGAGAGTATCACGAACTGACAGTCGGCAGCGAGGGAGCGTCATTATGAGCAAAATCGAGATCAAGTCACCTCTTCCGGGTACGTTCTATCGCCGTCCTGCTCCGGATCAGCCCGAGTTCAAACAAGACGGCGACAATGTCGGTCCGGCGGACACGATCGGGCTGGTGGAGGTGATGAAGACCTTTCATCAGGTTCCTGCCGGTGTTACCGGGCGGGCCATTGCCTTTCGTGTCGGTGACGCCGAGGCCATCATGGCTGGCCAGGTGATCGCCGAGGTTGAGGAATGACGATCCGCTCCCTTCTAATTGCGAACCGTGGCGAGATTGCTGTACGAATCAACCGCGCGGCGAAGGCGCTCGGGATACGTTGCGTGCAGGTGTACTCGGATGCTGATGCCGATTCTCTCGCGGTCCGGCTTGCCGATGAGAGTGTGAATATCGGCCCGCCGCCTGCAGCGAAATCATATTTGGACATCGGTACGATCGTAGAGGCAGCACGCCGCACGGGTGTCGATGCGGTGCACCCGGGTTACGGCTTCCTGGCCGAGAATGCCGATTTCGCTGATTCGGTGGAGGCGGCGGGGTTGATCTTTGTTGGACCGACCGGTGGAACGATCCGGCTTCTTGGTGACAAGGTGGCTGCGCGCGAGGTGGCCCGCCGGGCCGGGGTGCCGACCGTGCCGGGAAGCGCCGGGCGGATTTCAGATATTACTGAGGCCCGTGACGTCATCGCCGGAAGCGGCTTCCCGGTTATGATCAAGGCGGCTGCTGGCGGCGGCGGGCGCGGCATCCGCGTCGCCCGATCAGAGGCGGAATTCGAACAGTTGTTTCCGCAGGCTTCGGCGGAAGCCCAGGCGGCGTTCGGCGACGGCGGACTCTACGTCGAAAAGGTCATCGGCAAGGCGCGCCATGTCGAGGTGCAGTTAATCGGTGACGGTGAACGCTTTGTCCATTGCTTCGAGCGCGAGTGCTCCCTGCAGCGCCGCCGCCAGAAGGTCTGGGAAGAGGCTGGTGCGGTGATGCTGCCCGATGCGGTTCGCGGCAGACTGTGCGAGAGCGCCGTCGCAATCGCTCGCGAGGTTTCCTATCGCGGCGCGGGCACAGTCGAATATCTCTATGACGAGGAGACCGGCGCCTTCTACTTCATCGAGGTCAACACGCGCATCCAGGTCGAGCACCCGACCACCGAGATGATCACCGGGGTCGATCTCGTCGCTGAAATGCTGCGGATTGCCTCAGGCGAGCCGCTGAGTATTCGCCAGGGTGATCTAAAGGTCTCGGGTCATTCGATCGAGTGCCGCATCAATGCCGAGGATCCGGCCCGCAACTTCATGCCATTCCCAGGCGTGGTCGGAGCGCTGGCGATCCCGGGGGGCGAGCACGTGCGCTTCGATACCATGCTCTACGAAGGCTATCAGATTCCCCCATTCTACGACTCGCTTCTCGGCAAGCTGATCGTCTGGGGAAAAAATCGCGTCGCCGCGCTCGAAAGGCTGCGTTCTGCCCTTGCCGAGCTGAAGATCGGCGGGCTTCCAACCACCGTGCCGCTCCACGCCGCCCTCGCCGCGAACCCCGACGTGCAGGCCGGTCGTTTCGATACGCTGTTCCTGGAAAACTGGCTTCAGACCGAAGAGGCCATCCGCCAACTCAAGAAAGAGGAGGTCGCCTGATGGAGGCCCGCTATACTTTTGGAGGCGACGAACATCTCTTTGTCGAATGCAGCGAAGAAATGTCGCTTGAGGCATTCTTCAAGAGCCTGTCGATGTCGCGGGGCGTACGTGAGGCCGGTATCAAGGGCGTAACCGAGATCTGTCCGGCCAACGCCTCGATGCAGGTCAAGTTCAACCCCGACATCATCAAACCGAATGACATTCTTGCGGAAGTAAAGGCTATCGAGACGGCGGCGGAGAAGACTGAGCCGGTCATCGACACGCGCATCGTCGAGATCCCGGTCTTCTACAATGATCCCTGGACCCACGAGACGCTGATGCGTTTCCGCGAACGGCATCAGGATCCGAATGCAACGGATCTCGAATATGCCGCTCGGATCAACAATTTTGCTTCGGTCGATGCTTTCATCGCCGCCCATTCGGAATCGCCCTGGTTCGTTTCCATGGTGGGTTTCGTCTCTGGGCTACCATTCATGTACCAGATGGTCGAACGCCAGCGACAGATCGAGGTGCCAAAGTATCTCCGGCCACGCACCGACACTCCGAAATTGACGGTCGGTTATGGCGGCTGCTTCAGCTGCATCTACTCGGTGCGTGGCGCGGGCGGCTACCAGATGTTCGGGATCACGCCCATGCCTATCTTCGATCCGACGCAGACCACCACCTACCTGCGCGATTTCATGGTCTTCTTCAACCCGGGCGACATCGTGAAGTTCAAGCCGATCGATCGCGCGGCCTACGATCAGGCAGTCGCCGATGTCGAGGCCGGGCGGTTCACGCCGCCGATCTCGAAAGTGCGCTTCGATCTGCTCGAATTCCAGTCTGACATCGGCGGCTACAACCTCAAGCTGGAGGGCATGCTCAATGGCAATTAAGGTCCTTCACCCTGGGCTTGCGACGACCGTTCAGGATCTCGGCCGGCCGGGTTATTTCCATCTTGGCATCCCGATGGGCGGCGCCATGGACCGTCTGTCCCTGCGCGCCGCGAATCTGCTCGTCGGTAACGACGAAGGTGCAGCCTGCCTCGAGGCTGTCTTCATCGGCCCGAAGCTTGAATTCACCTCCGACGCCATGGTGGCAGTCACCGGCGCCGAGATACCGCCACGGGTGGACGGTGTGGAACAGCCGTCCTGGACGGCTTTCCGCGTCAAAGGCGGCCAAGTGCTCGATTTCGATTATCTCAAAGCCGGCGCGCGCATCTGCGTGGCCGTCTCTGGCGGGATCGACGTGCCCGAGATGCTCGGTAGCCGCTCGACCTATGCGATCGGTGCGCTCGGCGGTATCGGCGGACGCGCGATCGCCGTGGGCGATGAACTGCCGCTCGGCGAGGCGAGGGCGGCGGCTGAAGGAAGAAGCGTGTCCCAAAGCCTGCGGCGGATGCCGTCCATGCCGGCCGAACTGCGGGTCCTGCCCGGGTTGTACTGGCACCGGATCACGGAACAGTCTGGGATCAACTTCTTTGCCGACGAATGGAAAGTCGCGCCCGAAGCCGACCGTATGGGCTATCGTTTCCGCGGCGGGCGTAAGCTGGAGTTCGTCGAGCGCGTGCAACCCTTCGGCGCCGGATCGGATCCCTCCAACATTGTCGATAGCTGCTATCCTTACGGGTCGATCCAGGTGCCCGGCGGCACCGAGCCGATCATCCTCCACCGCGATGCCGTTTCGGGCGGCGGCTATTTCATGCTCGGCACCGTGATCTCTGCCGACATGGACCTTATTGGCCAACTGCAACCACATACACCGACGCGCTTCGTCAAAGTGAACATGGACGAGGCGCTGCAGGCGCGGGCCAACCGCAGCGCGTTACTCGACCGGATTCGTACAGAGCTCGCCTGACTTCAGTCAAGATCTCCTGTTTCAGAAAAGGGGCTAGTGTGCCGTCTCTGAAATATCTAGCCATAATCCCCTAAAGGTGATTCTCTAATCGCCGAAGATCTCGGAGGGTGTCAGGATGGCGTGGTGATCGGTGGCTTCTTCATCGTATTGGCCGAGAACGGGATGAACATCCTGTAGATCGGCTCATACATGCAGATGGTTCTGATCGGATCGTTGCTGATCCTTGCCGTTGTCATTGACCAGTTCCGGTACAAGCTGCTCATCGGCGAGCGTTGATGGGACCGCAGGATGATCGTGGCCCGAGGCACATAAGGAGTCTGAATGTCTGTTGCACTTGATCCGTCGTCTGTTGTCGCACCGGCGACACCGCAATGGACCCGCGAGGAGATTCTCGCGCTGATGGAGCTGCCGCTGCCCGAGCTGATCTACCGGGCGCAGACGGCGCATCGGCAGCATTTCGCGCCGACCGAGGTGCAGATTTCGACCCTGCTCTCGATCAAGACCGGCGGCTGCCCGGAGGATTGCGGCTATTGCCCGCAAAGCGCGCATCACGACTCGGGCGTGCCGGCCTCGAAGCTGATGGATATCGAGGAGGTGCTGGAAGCGGCGCGGCGCGCGCGGGCGGCGGGAGCCCAGCGTTTCTGCATGGGCGCGGCCTGGCGCTCGCCCAAGGACCATGATCTCGACCGTGTGGCGGCGATGGTCGAGGGCGTAAAATCGCTCGGCATGGAGACCTGCGTCACGCTCGGCATGCTGCGCCCGGACCAGGCCGCGCGGCTGAAATCGGCGGGGCTCGACTACTACAACCACAATCTCGACACCTCGCCGGAATTCTACGGCGAGATCATCACCACGCGGACCTATCAGGACCGGCTGGATACCCTGGCGGCGGTGCGCGAGGCGGGCATCAATGTCTGCTGCGGCGGCATTATCGGCATGGGCGAGGATCTGGATGACCGGGCCGGGCTGCTCGCCACGCTCGCACGGCTCGATCCGCATCCGGAAAGCGTGCCGATCAATGCGCTGGTGCGCGTGGCGGGCACGAAACTCGGGGACACAGAGCCGCTCGATCCGATCGATTTCGTCCGCACCATCGCCGCGGCGCGGATCGCGATGCCGGCATCCACCGTGCGGCTGTCGGCGGGCCGGGAGACGCTCACCGACGAGGCGCAGGCGCTCTGCTTCCTGGCCGGCGCCAATTCGATCTTCTACGGCGAGAAGCTGCTGACGACGAAGAACCCGGAGGCCGAGCGGGACAATGCGCTGTTCGCCAAGCTCGGCATGACCCGGCGCGAGTCCTGAAGCTGGTAGTGCCGGCCGGCTCACGTTCTGCAACGGATTGCCCGGCGGCGGCTTCGAGGTGCGGGTCATGTCCCGGGTTGCCGCCCCTAGCGGGCCAAGGCCAATTTGCTTTGGCGATGCCAAGGGCGGCGACTCGACGTTCAACGTCACGGCGTAGAGTGGCCATGCGAGCAACGCCATGCTCGTACGTTACGTTCGACATGGCGAGCTATTTGTCAATAAGGCGGCCGGGCGCTACTTTAGTCTCAATGTTCTAAGAGTTCGCGCAATGCGCCGTCGATTGCGGGGATGTCGCCGGGGTGTTGATTTCCACTGAGAAGTGTTGGGGTGGAGAGTGCCTTGCAAAGGATTTCGAGGCTACCGTTACCAGCGCCACCGCATGGCTCTTCCTCGCCCATATCCGCCTGCTCACACGGAAAATCGCGCGCAACCGATAGCCGCATTACCATTCAGATTCGGCCTCTTAGAAACCTTATGTCATGGTTGCTAAATTAGATCACCGTGCTGGCACTTCGATACCGATCTTTTGCTCGATGGCAGAGTAGATATCGATTTCAGCTTCGGGGGCTCGGATTGAGATTATCAAAGCGTATCGGGCATTTCGATCGAATCTCTTGTGG
>NZ_AFPR01000521.1:0-1504 GCF_000219295.1 Acidiphilium sp. PM | reverse complement strand
GCTGGTGCATTACCGCGCCGGCGAAATGCGGCACACGGTGGCGGCGCGGGCGGTGATCGGCGCCGATGGCGCGGCCTCGGCGGTTGCGCGGCAGATGGTGCCGGGTGCTGGTGCTGCGCGGCGGGTGTTCGCCTATCACGAGGTGATCCGCACGCCGGCGGCGGGTGCGGCGGCCGCGGGCTGGGATGGCAGGCGGTGCGACATTTATTACGACGCCCGCGTTTCGCCCGATTTCTACGCGTGGATCTTCCCGCATGGCGAGACCGCGAGCATCGGCACCGGCAGCGCGGTGAAAGGGTTCTCGCTGCGCCGCGCCGTCGCGGCACTGCGCGAGGAGACCGGGCTCGGGCAGGCGGAGACGATCCGCGCCGAGGGCGCGCCGCTGCCGCTGAAGCCGTTGGCGCGGTGGGATGACGGGGTGAACGTGCTGCTGGCCGGGGATGCCGCCGGGGTAGTGGCGCCGGCTTCGGGCGAGGGGATCTATTACGCGATGCTCGGCGGGCAGCTCGCCGGCGAGGCGGCCGACGCGTTCTGCGCCAGCGGCGATGCGCGGGTGCTGCGCGAGGCGCGGCGGCGGTTCATGGCGGCGCATGGCATGGTGTTCGCCGTGCTCGGGATGATGCAGGATTTCTGGTATGCCAGCGATCGGCGGCGGGAGCGGTTCGTCGCCATCTGCGGCGATGCCGACGTGCAGTCCATCACCTGGCAGGCCTATATGGAAAAGGCGCTGGTGCGGGCGAAGCCGGCGGCGCATCTGCGCATCTTCGCGAAGAACATCGCGCATCTGACCGGGCTGGCGCGGGCATGAGCGCGCTCGGGGGCGGCTGGGGGCCGGTGCTGGTCGCGGCGGGTGCGGCGGCGGCGACGGCGCTGGCCGGCGGGCTCGCGACGCGGCTCGGCGCCTGGTACCGCCAGCTCCGCAAGCCGTCCTGGCAGCCGCCGGAATGGCTGTTCGGTCCGGTCTGGACGCTGATCTTCGCGCTCGCAGCCGCCGCCGGCGTGATCGGCTGGGAGAGCGCGCCCGCGCCCGGCGCGGCGGGGCGGCTCCTGGTGCTGTTCGGGCTCAACGCGGTGCTGAACATTCTCTGGAGCGTGCTGTTCTTCACCCTGAAGCGGCCGGACTGGGCGCTGGCCGAGCTGGTGGCGCTGTTCGCCTCGATCGCGGCGATCATGCTGGCGATGCAGCCCTATGCTGCGGGGGCGAGCCTGTTGCTGCTGCCCTATCTGCTGTGGGTGGGTTTCGCCGGCGTGCTGAACCTGACGATCGTGCGGCTGAACCGCCCGTTCGGCGCCGCCATGGGAGCGCGCTGACATGGGCCCGTATCCGTTCAGCGCGATCGTCGGCCAGGCGGAGATGAAGGAGGCGCTGCTGATCGCGGCGATCGAGCCGGCGCTGGGCGGGGTGCTGGCGCTGGGCGATCGCGGCACCGGCAAGTCGACCGCGGTGCGGGCGCTGGCGGCGTTGCTACCGGCGGTGAGTGCCGTGGCGGGCTGCCGCTATCGC
>NZ_AFPR01000522.1:0-9329 GCF_000219295.1 Acidiphilium sp. PM | reverse complement strand
CGCCGCGCCGGCCCCCGCCGCGCCGAATTCCGCCGCGCCGAATACGGCGACGCCGAAGCCCGCCTCGCCGGTGCCGGCCCCGTCGAAACCCGCGCAGAGCGCCCCGGCGCCGACAAGGCAGTAATGCGCGCGCCCTCATCTGCCCGGCGCGGGGTTTTGCACCGCGCCGCCCTCTGCTATGGCGGAAGCCCATGACCCGGTATGTGTTCATCACCGGCGGCGTGGTTTCCTCGCTCGGCAAGGGTATCGCCTCCGCCTCCCTCGGCGCGCTGCTGCAGGCGCGCGGCTATTCGGTCCGCCTGCGCAAGCTCGACCCCTATCTCAACGTCGATCCGGGCACGATGAGCCCGTACCAGCACGGCGAGGTCTTCGTCACCGACGACGGCGCCGAGACCGATCTCGATCTCGGCCATTACGAGCGCTTCACCGGCGTGCACGCCACCAAGTCGGACAACGCGACCACCGGGCGCATCTATTCCGAGGTCATCGCCCGCGAGCGCCGCGGCGACTATCTCGGCGCCACCGTGCAGGTCATCCCCCACATCACCGACGCCATCAAGCAGGCCATCCTGCGCGAGACCGCCGGGCTCGATTTCGTCCTCGTCGAGATCGGCGGCACGGTGGGCGACATCGAGAGCCTGCCCTTCCTCGAGGCCATCCGCCAGCTCGGCAACGAGCTCGGCCCGCACGATGCGATGTTCGTCCACCTCACCCTGGTGCCCTACATCCCGAGCGCCGGCGAGCTGAAGACCAAGCCGACCCAGCATTCCGTCAAGGAACTGCTGAATGTC
Source organism: Acidiphilium sp. PM (assembly GCF_000219295.1). Lineage (NCBI taxonomy): Bacteria > Pseudomonadati > Pseudomonadota > Alphaproteobacteria > Acetobacterales > Acidocellaceae > Acidiphilium > Acidiphilium sp. PM. The sequence goes on along the minus strand of NZ_AFPR01000522.1, from coordinate 8,538 downwards.
GGCATCCAGCCGCACATGCTGATCTGCCGCTGCGACCGGCCGATCCCCGAGGGCGAGCGCCGCAAGATCGCGCTGTTCTGCAATGTCCGCCCCGAGGCGGTGGTCCCCGCCCTCGATGTCGGCACGATCTACGAGGTGCCGATCTCCTATCACGAGGCCGGGCTCGACCGCGAGGTGCTCCGCCATTTCGGCCTGCCGCACGATGCCGAGCCCGATCTCGGCCGCTGGCGCCGCATCGTCGAGACGGTGCGCAACCCCGAGGGCGAGGTCACCATCGCCGTCGTCGGCAAATACACCAACCTGCTCGACTCCTATAAGTCGCTCGGCGAGGCGCTGACCCATGGCGGCATCGCCAACCGGGTGCGGGTCCGGCTCGACTGGGTCGATTCCGAAATCTTCGAGCAGCCCGGCGCCGTCGCCCGGCTCGACGGGGTGCACGGCATCCTCGTCCCCGGCGGCTTCGGCGAGCGCGGCACCGGCGGCAAGATCGAGGCGGTGCGCTTCGCCCGCGAGCGCCACGTCCCCTTCCTCGGCATCTGCTTCGGCATGCAGATGGCGGTGATCGAGGCGGCGCGGAACCTCGCCGGCCTGCCCGGCGCCTCCTCCACCGAGTTCGGCCCCTGCGAGGTGCCGGTGGTCGGCCTGCTCACCGAATGGGCCCGCGGCAACGAGATCGAGCGCCGCGCCGCCGAGGGCGATCTCGGCGGCACCATGCGCCTCGGCGCCTATGCCGCCACCCTGGTCGAGGGCAGCCTGGTCCGCGCCGTCTATGGCGACGCCGCGACGATCGAGGAACGCCACCGCCACCGCTACGAGGTCAACATCCACTACCGCGAGCGGCTGGAATCCGCCGGCCTGCGCTTCTCCGGCCTCTCGCCGGACGGGCTGCTGCCGGAAATCGTCGAATACCCCGACCATCCCTGGTTCATCGGCGTGCAGTACCACCCCGAGCTGAAGTCCAAACCCTTCGACCCGCACCCGCTCTTCGCCGGCTTCATCGAGGCGGCGGTCAAGCAGATGAGGCTGGTATGATCATGAAGACGGTCGAGATCGGCGAGCTGCGCGTCGGCAACGACCTGCCCTTCACCCTCATCGCCGGCCCCTGCCAGATCGAGAGCGCGGAGCATGCGGGCGAGGTCGCCGGCGCGCTCGCGGCGATGACGCGCGAACTCGGCATCGGCCTGATCTTCAAGTCGAGCTACGACAAGGCCAACCGCACCTCGCTCACCGCCGGCCGCGGCGTCGGCATGGCGCAGGGGTTGCAGATCCTCGCCGATATCCGGGCGAAATTCGGCATCCCCGTGCTGACCGACGTGCACGACGCCGCCCAGTGCGCCCCCGCCGCCGAGGCGGTGGACGTGCTGCAGATCCCCGCCTTCCTCTGCCGCCAGACCGACCTGCTGCTCGCCGCCGGCCATACCGGGCGGGCGATCAACGTCAAGAAGGGCCAGTTCCTGGCGCCGTGGGACATGCGCAACGTCGCCGCCAAGATCGCCAGCACCGGCAACGAGCGCATCCTGCTCACCGAGCGCGGCGCCTCCTTCGGCTACAACACCCTGGTCTCCGACCTGCGCGCCTTGCCGATCATGGCGCAGACCGGCTACCCCGTGGTGTTCGACGCGACCCATTCGGTCCAGCAGCCAGGCGGCCAGGGCACCGCCTCGGGCGGCCAGCGCGAATTCGCCCCGATCCTCGCCCGCGCGGCGCTCGCGGTCGGCTGCGCCGCGGTCTTCATCGAGTGCCATCCCGACCCCGACCACGCACCCTCCGACGGGCCGAACATGATCAGGCTGGCGGAGATGCCCGCCCTGCTCGCCCGGCTGCAACAGTTCGACCGTCTCGCCAAATCCGCCTGACGCCGGCTTCCGCCGCCCCCTGTTCGGGCAGCCCTATTCCGGCAACCCGCGCCGCAGGTCCGACAGCGTCGCCTCCAGGTCGATGGCGCGGTGCGAAAGGATCTCCAGCTCCCGGTCCTCCAGCGGATCGGCGTCCGGCCGCAGCCGCCGCCGTTCCGCCAGCGCCGCATCCCGCTCCGTCAGCAGCTGCATGATCTCGCCGCGATACAGGCCGAACACCCCGGCCACCACCCGGCTGGCGACGTCCCCGCCGGAGGGCGCATAGCGCGCCGCCACCGCCCGCGCCGCCGGCGCCGGGAGAAAAACCTCCTCCGTCACCCAGCGATTGGTGGTGAACAGCCCCGCCGGCCGCCCGGTGGCATCGAGCACGATGGCGACGAGGTGATGCGGCGCCGCCGCCGAATGCCGCCCGCCCGGCCGGTGGAAGCAATGGATATGCCCGGCCTCCGCCGCGCGCGTGCCGGAATCATGGGCGTGGAAATAGAACTGCGCCCGGCTCGCCTCGTCCCACGCATCCTCCTCCGGGTAGTGCCGGAAGGCGACGAAGGGATCGTCGCCGACGAGGGCGGCGATCAGGTTGCCGCCCCCCGCCTCGGCCTCGCGCAGCGCGGCGACCAGCCCGGCCGCCGCCAGCAGCCGCGCGTCATCCATCTATTTCGACGAGCACTTCCCGGATTTCGACATGTCCGATCCCTTGGACATGCCCGACCCGTTCGACATGCCCGATCCGTTCGACATGCCCGACCCGTTCGACATGCCCGACCCGTTCGACATGCCGGATTTCGACGATTTCGTGGCCTTCGCGCCGGAGCACATGCCGCTGCCGCTGGTGGCGGCCTGCGCCGGCAGCGCCGCGGCGAGCCCGGCGATGGCGACGGCGGAGCCCAGGGTCAGCGCGGCACGGCTGATGGTCTTGCGTTCGGGCATCGGATATTCCTCCTTCTGAATAGGTGTCCTGCACGTAGCGCGGAACCCATCGCGGTCAAGGCAGATGGAGGCGGATTCACGGCACCGCAAAGCGGCGCGCTATTTCTCGACGAAGGCCTTCTCGATCACGTATTCGCCCGGCCGCGACGAGCTGCCCTCGGTGAAGCCGCGCACTTCCAGCAGCGTCGTCATGTCGTCGAGGAAGGCGGGGCTGCCGCACAGCATCACCCGGTCATCCTTCGGCCCGAGCGGCGGCAGGTCGATCCCCGGCCCGAAATTGCCGGTTTCGAGAATCTGGGTGATCCGCCCGTTATGCCGGAACGGCTCGCGCGTCACCGTCGGGTAATACAGCAGCTGCTTGGAGACCTGCGCGCCGATGAACTCGTCCGCCGGCAGGATCTTGGTGATGTATTCCTCATAGGCGAGGTCGCTGACATGCCGGCAGCCATGGATCAGCACCACCTGGCGGAACCGCTCGTAGATGTCCGGCTCGCGGATGATGCTCATGAACGGCGCCAGCCCGGTCCCGGTGCCGAGCAGGTAGAGCCGCTCGCCGGGGTGCATGTTGTCGGCGAGCAGCGTGCCGGTCGGCTTGCGCCCCACCAGCACCGGATCGCCCGGCTTCACGTGCTGCAACCGCGAGGTCAGCGGCCCGTCCGGCACCTTGATGCTGAAGAATTCCAGATGGTCGTCATAGCTGGCGCTGGCCATCGAATAGGCGCGCAGCAGCTTCTTGCCCTCGACCTCGAGCCCGATCATGGTGAACTGCCCGGCGACGAAGCGGAACGCCGGGTCGCGCGTCACGGTGAAGCTGAACAGCCGGTCCGTCCAATGATGGACCTGCGTGACGGTCTCGGTATTGAAGGCGCTCATCTGTCGCGAAGACTCCGTCGCTCGTGCGGCCGCCGGCCGGCCCTGATCGATCAACTTAATTACGGACGGGGCGGTCGATATCAACCCCGCCCGTCACAAGTCTGCCCCGGCCGGCGCAGCGGGCCTCGCCGCCCTCTCGACAAGGAGAGCCGCTTTGGCCAAAACCCGCGCAGACCAAGGAGACGAACCCATGAGCCAGACCTATGTGGACGCGGCGGGCCTGCGCGTCGCCGCCGAGCTTCACCAGTTCATCGAGACCGAGGCGCTGCCCGGCACCGGGATCGAGTCCGGCGCCTTCTGGCAGGGTTTCGCCGGCCTCATCGCCCGTCACGCCCCCCGCAACGCCGAGCTCCTCGCCGAGCGCGACCGTCTCCAGGCCGCGATCGACGACTGGCACCGCTCCCGCCGCGGCCAGCCGGTCGACCCCGCCGCCTACGAGGCCTTCCTGCGCGAGATCGGCTACCTCAGGCCCGAGCCCGGCGACGTGAAGGTCACCTCCGAGCGCGTCGATCCCGAAATCGCCGCCATCGCCGGCCCGCAGCTCGTCGTGCCGGTGATGAACGCCCGCTACGCGCTGAACGCCGCCAACGCCCGCTGGGGCAGCCTCTACGACGCGCTCTACGGCACCGACGCCATTCCCGAAGCCGGCGGCCTCGAGCGCGGCAAGGCCTACAACCCGCAACGCGGCGCCGCCGTCGTCGCCCGCGGCCGCGCCTTCCTCGACGATCATTTCCCGCTCGCCACCGGCAGCCACGCCGATGTCCGCGCCTGGCGCGTGCACAACGGCCATCTCGCCGCCGTGCTCGAAAGCGGCGAGACCGGCCTGAAGCACGCCGCCCAGTTCGCCGGCTATCGCGGCGAGCCCGCCGCCCCCACCGCCGTCCTGCTCCGCCACCACAACCTGCATGTCGAGATCGCGATCGACCCGACCAGCCCGATCGGCCGCACCGACAAGGCCGGCGTCGCCGACCTCATCGTCGAATCCGCGATCAGCACGATCATGGACGCCGAGGACAGCGTCGCCGCCGTCGATGCGGAGGACAAGGTGCTGGTCTACCGCAACTGGCTCGGCCTGATGGCCGGCACGCTCAGCGAACAGGTCGAGAAGGGCGGCAAGACCTTCACCCGCGCCCTCAACCCCGACCGCGCCTACACCGCGCCGGACGGCTCGACCCTCACCCTCCCCGGCCGCGTGCTGATGCTGGTCCGCAATGTCGGCCACCACATCTATACCGACACCGTGCTCGACGCCGCCGGCAAGCCGATCCCCGAGACGATCCTCGACCTCGTGGTCACCTCCCTCTGCGGCCTGCACGACATCCGCCGCACCGCCGGCCTGCGCAACTCCCGCGCCGGCTCGGTCTACATCGTCAAGCCGAAGATGCACGGCGCCGACGAGGTCGCCTATGCCAACAGCCTCTTCGCCGCGACCGAATCCCTGCTCGGCCTCGCGCCGGACACGCTGAAGATGGGCATCATGGACGAGGAGCGCCGCACCTCGGCCAATCTCAAGGCCTGCATCGCCGCCGCCGCCAGCCGCATCTTCTTCATCAACACCGGCTTCCTCGACCGCACCGGCGACGAGATCCACACCTCGATCGAGGCCGGCCCGATGATCCGCAAGAACGAGATCAGGAACACGCCCTGGATCAAGGCGTATGAAGACCGCAACGTCGATATCGGCATCGTCTGCGGCCTGCCCGGCCACGCCCAGATCGGCAAGGGCATGTGGGCCGCGCCCGACGCGATGGCGGCGATGCTCGAACAGAAGGTCGGCACCCCCGCGCCGGCGCCAACACCGCCTGGGTGCCCTCGCCCACCGCGGCCACGCTGCACGCCCTGCACTACCACATGGTCGATGTCGCCGCCCGCCAGGCCGAGCTCGCCGCCCGCCCGATGGGCTCCCTCGCCGACCTGCTGACCATCCCGCTGGCCGACCGCCCGAACTGGCGGCCGGAGGACATCCAGCAGGAGCTCGACAACAACGCCCAGGGCATCCTCGGCTATGTCGTCCGCTGGATCGACCAGGGCATCGGCTGCTCCAAGGTGCCGGACATCCACAACGTCGCGCTGATGGAAGACCGCGCCACCCTGCGCATCTCCGCCCAGCACATCGCCAACTGGCTGCACCACGGCATCGTCTCCGAGGCCCAGGTGATGGAGACGATGAAGCGCATGGCCGCGGTGGTCGATGGCCAGAACGCCGGCGACCCGGCCTACCGCAACATGGCCCCGGGCTTCGACGGCGTCGCCTTCCAGGCGGCGTGCGACCTCGTCTTCAAGGGCCGCACCCAGCCGAACGGCTACACCGAGTTCATCCTGCACGACCGCCGGCGCGAGGCCAAAGCCTCCGCCTGATTTTTCGCGCCTCCACCGCCGCCGCGTCCGCACCGGGCGCGGCGGCCGGCACTCCCCGCGCCCTCACGGGCCGCGGAATGTGTCAGGCGGAACGGAGCAGAAACTCAGCTCCGCGTCGGCGTCGGGTCGATCACGTTGGCGCAGGTATCGGTCGGCGCCGCCGCCACCGGCCCGACCAGCGGGACGATCTTCAGCCCCGCCGACGTCACCCGGCACGGCGCCGCCACCAGCCCGCATCCCGACAGCGCCCCGGCCACCAGACCCAGCAGCGCCGTCGTCCCGATCCATCTCATCACATTCGTGCTCATCCCCCCAGACTGAACCACTCCCACCCTACCGCGTCCATACCGGCGGATTGTGTCTCAGAAATGTGGAGACATTCTCATTTAGTTACGCTAATGTTTCAGTCATGGTGTCCAGTCAAAATCGATCCGCTTTCGCCTATGATTATGCGGCACAACAAAATCTGGCGGTCATCCGGCCGATCGCGGAAGCATTGTCCGCCCACATGGCCGATGATTTCTATAAATTCCTCGCCGACGAACCGGACATGGCCGAAACCCTGCGCCATCTCAGCGACACGGAATTTGTCGGCCTGCAAAATAAACTGCGGAATTACGTCGGTTTCATCCTCTCGGACCGCCTGACCGACGCCGATCACCGCGCCACCGCCCGCCGGCTCGGCCGCCTGCACGGCCAGCTCGGCATCCGCCCGCGCTGGCTGATCCAGCTCTACAGCCACCTGCAATCCAATCTCCAGCAGGCGATCCGCGCCACCGTCCCCGAAAGCGAGGCGCGCGAGGCCGCCGCCGCGATCGTCTGCCACCGCATCTTCGCCGACCTGCGCGAGCAGTTCGCCGGCTACGAGGAGCTGGAGGCCGAAATCGCCGCCTCCCTCGCGCAATGCGAGACCCTCGCCCTCGAATCGACCAACTTCAACGACCTCGTCACCGGCGTGCTCGAACTGCTGGGCGGCTTCACCGGCACGGTCTCCGCCTTCTTCGCCCGGGTCGACCATGAGGGCGAACTGCAGATCGAGGCCTCCGCCGGCGCCGCCGGCCCGCGCTACCACCAGGCGATGGAGTCCGGCGAGGTGCCGCGGATCAGCATCGACCCCGATCTCGAGGCCGGCCGCGGCCCCGGCGGCCGCGCCTGGCGCGAGAGCCGCATCATCTGCTCGGATGCCTGGTCGATCGAGGCTGAAAACCGTCCCTGGCACGAGCTGGGCCGCCAGCTCGGCTTCCGCTCCAGCGCCGCGGTGCCGATCCTGAACGAGGCCGACCGCACCATCGCCCTGCTCAGCCTCTATGCCGGGGTGCCGCGCTTCTTCTCCGCCCCGCGCATCTACAATTTCCTCCTCCATCTGCAGCAGATGCTGAGCCACGCGGTGCAGCGCTTCAGCCGCGCCCCGGTCATCCCCCTGCACGAGCGCCAGCGCTACCGCCGCCTGCTCGATTCCGGCCGCGTCACCTTCCATTTCCAGCCGATCATCGACCTCGACGACGGCGCCCTGCGCAAGCTCGAAGGCCTCGCCCGGCTGATCGGCGAGGACGACGCCATCGTCGAGCCGAAGCATTTCATGCCCGCCTTCGGCTCGGAGGATCTCTTCCGCCTCTTCGCGATCGGGCTCGACGAGGGGGCGAAGGCCTGCCGCGAGGTCGCCGCCCTCGGCACCGATGTCACCATCGCCCTGAACTTCCCCGCCGAGGGCATGGGCGATCCCCGCTTCATCGACATCCTGTTCGCCAGGATGCGCGCGCACGGCCTGCTGCCCCACCAGATCCAGCTCGAAATCCTCGAGGGCCACGATTTCGGGGTGGACGAAACCGTGCAGCACGATTTCCTCCGCCGCATCCGCGACGCCGGCATCCGCATCGCCGAGGACGATCTCGGCTCCGGCCACAGCTCCCTCCTCCGCCTCGACCGCTTCGGCTTCGACGACGTGAAGATCGACCAGGCCCTGGTGCAGAGCGCGCTCTACCGCCCCGAACGGGCGCTCGAATTCATCCTCTACCTCACCCGCCTCGCCCATTCCTTCGACATGAAGCTGACCGTCGAGGGCCTCGCCAATGCCGGCATGGTCGAGGCCGCCGCCATTCTCGGCGCCGATTACGGCCAGGGCTACGGCATCGCCCGGCCGATGCCGCTGGACCGGCTCGTCGAATGGCATCGCGGGTTCCGCTACAAGGTGGAGGTCACCGCGCCGAAAACCGCGCTCGGCGCCCTCGCCGCCTATCTCGGCTGGTGCATGCGCGCGCAGCAGACCCAGTCCGAGCGCCGCGCCCTCGGCCCGGTGGATGCCGAGGCGAGAATCGCCGCCTATCTCGGCGCCCGCCCCGAGGCCGCCGCCCGCGTCGGCCCGCTGGTCGAGCGCCATTTCGCCGGCGAGTTTTCCTCGCACGAGGAAATCCGCGGCCGCATCGTCCAGGAACTCACCCTGCTCTGGTTCGACGAACTGGCCGAAGCCGGCAGCGACGGCTGAATCGCCGGCCGTGCGGCAATCGCCGGCCGCGCCCGGCTTCGT
>NZ_AFPR01000523.1:0-590 GCF_000219295.1 Acidiphilium sp. PM | reverse complement strand
AGGGTGACGCCGCCGGCCATCGCCAGGGCGATCGCGTCGGCGAGGTCTTCCTCGGGGCAGACGCAGACCGGGCAGCCGGGGCCGGGGATGATGCGCACACCCTCCGGCAGGAGGGCGCGCAGGCCGAGCATGCTGAGGCTGCGCTCATGCCCGCCGCAGACATTCATGATGGCGACCGGCGGGCCCGGCGGCAGGGCACGGATGCGGTCGAGCCAGAGCCGGGCCTCGGCCTCGCCGCTCATCGCCGCCCCGCGCTCACGGCGCGGCCTCGCCAAGGACGGCGAGCAGCTCCCAGGCGGAGCGGGCCTCGCCCTCGGTCATTTTCCGCAGCGCGTAGCCGACATGGACCATGACATGGTCGCCGGGCGCGACCTCGCCGGCGCCGAGCATGAACAGGCTGACGGCGCGGCGCACGCCCTGCGCCTCGCAGACGGCGTTGAACCCGTCGATCGCCACGACCTGCATGGGGATACCGAGACACATCGGGGCCGCGCTCCTCCGCGAGAGGCCGGCAAGGTTTCGTTACCGGACGGTTCCGAACCTGCCGCCGGACGGCGGCGCGGACAATGACATGGATCAACCCGGCGCAA
>NZ_AFPR01000524.1:0-19382 GCF_000219295.1 Acidiphilium sp. PM | reverse complement strand
GGACAGGGCGGCGCCGGCGAGGTAGACGCCCAGCATGCCGGACTGGCGGAGGGTGATGGGCGTGAAGGGCGAGAGGTCCGGCCGGCGGTGGCGGAGGCTGCGGCGCAGGGCGGCGCCGACGGCGCTCATCACCAGGGTCAGGGTGTTGGTGACGACGACGGTGTTGATGCCGGGGAGGTTGATTTCCTTGGCGGCGATGCTCTGCATGCCCATGGCGAAGGCGCCGGCGACGATGAGGACATAGAGGTGCGGGCCGAAGACGGGATGCCGCGCCACCGCCCAGAGGACGAGGACCACGGCGAGGAAGGCGGCTTCGGCGCCGATGAGCAGGCGCAGCCGGAGGGCGCGGCGGAACCGGGCGGCGGCATCGTTCAGGATGGTGCCGGCGACGCTGCCGGAGCAGTAGCCGAGCAGCGCGGCGAGCGAGCGCTGCGCGGCGAGGACGTGCCCCTGCCCCAGCGCGAGGCCGAGCAGCGCGGTGTTGCCGGTCATCGCCGAGGTGAAGACGTCGTGGAATTTCAGGAAGGCGAAGATGTCCGCGCTGCCCGAGGCGAAGGCGAGGGCGGCGAGGGTGAGATCGGCCGCGGTGAGGAAGGTGGCGTTGGCGTGGTCCATGACGGGATTATCCTGGGGAGGACCCGTCATGGACCATTGCCGCGAGGGACGCGACGCTATTCCGCCGGCGCCGTCGCGGCGCTGCGGGTGACCGCGCTGACGGCGAAGAGGACGACGATGTTGGCGATCAGCGCGATGATGCCGACATTGAAGTCCTTCAGCGGGCCGGGCAGGAAGGGCAGCAGCTTGCCGACCGAGGCGTGGCTGAAGGTCAGCCAGGCGGCGACCGCCACACCGACGACGATGCCGGCCATCGCCCCCTGCCGGGTGACGCCGGAGCGGGGGAAGAGGCTCGCGATCAGGGCGGGGAACATCTGGGTGACGAAGCTGTAGCCGACCAGCAGCAGGGTCACGATGGTGGAGTTGCCGGTCAGGGTGAAATAGACCGCCACCGCCATCACCACCGGGACCAGGCATTTGGCGAGGAAGACGACCTGGTCGTCCGAGGCGTCGCGGTTGAAGGCGCCGTAGATGTTGCGCGAGAGCAGGGTGGCGGCCGTCATCGTGATCATCGAGCCGGGGACGAGGGCGGTGAGGACGCCGGCGGCGCCGACCACGCCGACCACCCAGGGCGGCAGCGTCGCGGTGACGATCTTGAAGAGGGCGAGGTTGGTCGCCGCGCCCTTGAGGCCGGGAACCTTCAGCACCGCCGCGAAGCCGACGAAATACACGAAGAGCAGGATCAGCTGGTAGAGCGGCAGCACCATCGCGTTCTTGCGGAACACCTTCTCCTCGCGCGCGGTGTAGCAGCTGGCGAAGGAATGCGGCCACATGAAGAAGCCGAGCGCGGTCAGCAGCACGGTGGAGACGAACCACCAGACCGAGGTGCCGTGCGCGGCGAAGACGAGGAAGCCGGGCTTGGCCTTGGCGATTTGCGTGAACATCGGGCCGATGCCGCCATAGAGATGCGCCGGCAGCCAGAGGCCGAGGAAGAGGACGACGGCGAGGATCATCAGGTCCTTGGCGACGGCGGTCCAGGCGGAGCCGCGCACGCCGGAGATGATGACATAGACGGTGACGACGACGGCGCCGATGAGGACCGAGATCCAGTCCGGGATCGCGCCGTAGCTGGCGGCGGTGACGATGATGCCGAGGCCGGTGAGCTGGAGGACGAGATAGGGGATCAGCGCGACGATATCGACCAGGGAGACGACGACGCCGAGCGAGGGGCTGTCGTATTTGTGGGCGAAGAAGTCGGGCTGGGAGACGAGGTGGTGCTGCTTCGCGTAGCGCCAGACCGGCGGGAGCATGAAATAGCCGATGACGTAGGCGATGGTGCCGTAGGCGAGGATGTAATAGGCCGGCGCGCCCTGGCCGTAGGCGAAGCCGGAGGCGCCGAGGAAGGTGAAGGTGGTGTAGATTTCGCCGGCGAGCAGCAGGAAGACGAGGATGGCGCCGAAGCCGCGGTTGCCGACCGTCCATTGCTCGAGGCCCATCTCGTGGCCGGTGCGGGCGACGACGCCGAGCACGAGGGCGAAGACGGCGGACAGGGCGAGAAGAACGAGGGCGATGCTCATCGGCCGGCCCCCGCGCCGTCGCGGTTGGCGGGATCGAGCGCGTAGACGAGGGCCATGACCACCGCGGTGATCAGGATCCAGACGGTGATCCAGCCGAGGGGAAAGGGCATGCCGAGGATGAGGGGATCGACCTCGTTGTGCAGCACGGGGCCGAGCAGCATCACGATGCACGGCAATGCCGCGATCCAGTGGATGGGTTTCATGGTTGCTCCCTTGTTTATTGTGCGACGGCGTCTCCGCGCGCAGTCTGGCGCAGGCGGAGGGCGCGCCGCAAGCTTTTTATCGCGAAGGCGCAGGGAGCGGCGGCGCGGGCGCGCGGGGCGCCGCGGCGGTCAGGCCTCGACGGCGTCGAGGTCGAGCGCGTAGCCGGCGGCGCGGACGGTGCGGACCAGATCGATGTCGGTCTCGGCGTTGATGGACTTGCGCAGGCGGCGGATGTGGACGTCCACCGTGCGGGGCTCGACATGGATGTCCCGCCCCCAGACGGCGTTCAGCACGTCCTCGCGCGAGAAGACGCGGCGGGGGTGGCGCATGAAGAATTCGAGCAGGCGGAATTCGGTGGGGCCGAGATGCAGGACGCGGCCGCCGCGGGTGACGCGGTGGGTGGTGGGGTCGAGCTCGAGATCGTGGAAGACCAGCGGCGCTCTGGCCGGGGCGGTGCCGCTGCGGCGCAGCAGGGCGCGGATGCGGGCGATCAGCGCCTCGGGCGAGAAGGGCTTGGTGATGTAGTCGTCGGCCCCGGTTTCGAGGCCGCGGACGGTGTCCTGGTCCTCGGCGCGGGCGGTGAGCATGATCACCGGCAGATGGCGGGTGGAGGGCTTGCGGCGGAGCTGGCGGCAGACCTCGATGCCGGACATGGTGGGCAGCATCCAGTCCAGCAGGACGAGATCGGGCATCGCCTCGTTGATGCGGCCGAGCGCCTCGCCGCCATCGCCGGCCTCGTCGACGCGGAAGCCGGACTTCTCGAGATTGTAGCGCAGCAGGGTGACCAGCGGGGCCTCGTCCTCGACCACCAGCACAAACGGCTTCGCCGCCTCGTTCATCGCGTTGTCTCTCCTCAGGAAGCGGCGCCCGCCCCGGGGCTGGCCGAAAGGTCGCCCTTGGGCCGCGCATCGGGCAGGGTCTGGCCGGTGGCGGCGTAGTAGGTCAGCTCGGCGATGTTGGTCGCGTGGTCGCCGATGCGCTCGAGATTCTTGGCGATGAAGAGAAGATGCGTGCAGGCGGTGATGTTGCGCGGATCTTCCATCATGTAGGTGATCAGCTCGCGGAAGATCGTGGTGTAGAGATCGTCGATCATCTGGTCGGCGCGCCAGACCGAGATCGCCTTCACCGGATCGGCCTCGCCGATCGCGTCGATCGTGGACTTGAGGCTTTCCTGCACGAGGCGGGCCATCTGCGAGAGGCTGGCGAGCGGCCAGGTGGAGCCGGCCTGGTTGAGCACCAGGGTGCGCTTGGCGACGTTCGCCGCATAGTCGCCGATGCGCTCGATGTCGGTGGTGACCTTCAGCGCGGCGACGACCTGGCGGAGATCGTCGGCGACGGGCTGGCGGAGGGCGAGGACGCGGACGGCGAACTGCTCGATCGCGCGTTCGTCGGCATCGACCTTCGCGTCCATCTCGACGACGCGGGCGGCGATCGCGCTGTCATGGGTGAGAAGGGCGGTGACGGCATCGGCGAGCTCGGTCTCGACCAGGCCGCCCATCGCCGCGATCATGTCGCGCAGGCGGGCGAGATCGGCCTCGAAACTGCTCAGGATGTGCTTGCTGTCTTCGGGCATGGCCGTGCTCCTCAGCCGAACCGGCCGGTGATGTATTCCTGGGTGCGCCGCTCGCGCGGGGCGGTGAACATCTGCGTCGCGTCGGAGACCTCGATCAGCTCGCCGAGATAGAAGAAGGCGACGCGGTCGGCGCAGCGGCCGGCCTGCTGCATGTTGTGGGTGACGATGACGATGGTGAAGTCGCGCTTCAGCTCGTCGATCAGCTCCTCGATGCGCAGCGTCGAGATCGGGTCGAGGGCGGAGGTCGGCTCGTCGAGCAGGAGGACCTGCGGGCTGACCGCGATGCTGCGGGCGATGCACAGGCGCTGCTGCTGGCCGCCGGAGAGCGCGTTGGCCGAGGCGTGCAGCTTGTCCTTCACCTCGTTCCACAGCGCCGCCTTGTGCAGGGCGGATTCGACCCGCTCGTCCATCGCGCTGCGCGAGAGGCGCTCGTGCAGGCGGACGCCGAAGGCGATGTTCTCGTAGATCGATTTCGGGAAGGGCGTGGGTTTCTGGAACACCATGCCGACGCGGCGGCGCAGGCGGTTGATGTCGGTCCTCGGGTCGAGGATGTTCTCGCCGTCGAGGATCACCTCACCCTCGGCGCGCTGGCCGGGATAGAGGTCGTACATCCGGTTGAGCACGCGCAGCAGGGTGGACTTGCCGCAGCCGGAGGGGCCGATCATCGCCGTGGTCTGGCGGTCGGGGAAGTCGATCGAGACCGATTTCAGGGCCTGGGTCGCGCCGTAATAGAAGTCGAGATTGCGGATCGAGACGCGGGGTTCCATCGCCGGCTCCACGACTTCGGACTTCATGCGGGCAGCTGCGTCGGGCATCACCAAATGACCTGTTCCTCAAAACGCCGCCCGCGGCCCTTGCGGACCGCGGGACGCGCCGGCGGCATCGCCGGATGGCAGTAGCGGACTATCATGCAACCATTGTGACAGTCGCATGAAGCTTTCATGACAGCGGCCGCGGCTCAGCTCGCCGAGGGGAGCTTCGGCTGCTTCACCATCCGCAGATAGGGCTTGAGCGTGCGGAAACCCTCGGGGAAGCGCTGCTTCGCCTCCTCGTCGGAGAGCGAGGGGACGATGATCACGTCCTTGCCGTCGGTCCAGTTGACCGGGGTGGCGACCTTGTGGCCGTCGGTCAGCTGGAGGGCGTCGATCACGCGGAGGATTTCCGCGAAGTTGCGGCCCGTCGCCGGCGGGTAGGTCATGATCAGGCGGATCTTCTTCTGCGGGTCGATGATGAAGACCGAGCGGACCGTCACCGTCGGGTCGGCCGCGGGGTGGATCATGTCGTAGAGGGTGGAGACCTTGCGGTCATGATCGGCGATGACCGGGAAATTGAGCGTCTGGCCCTGGGTTTCCTCGATGTCGGCGGCCCAGCCCTTGTGGTTCTCGCCGGTGTCGACCGAGAGGCCGACGGGCTTGACGTTGCGCTTCTTCCACTCCGGCATCAGGCGCGCGGCCTCGGCCAGCTCGGTGGTGCAGACCGGGGTGAAATCCTTCGGGTGGCTGAACAGGATGCCCCAGGACGAGCCGAGATACTCGTGGAACTTCAGGCGCCCCTCGGAGCTGTCCTGTTCGAAATCCGGCGCGATCTGGCCGAGTTGAAGAGCCATGCTGGTGATCCTCCATCGCTGATGGCAAAGGGCGACGCCGCGCGGCCAGGACGGCCGGCGGCGTGCCCGACACATAGGACCGGACGCGGCGAAGCGCAAAACGCGCGGCCCTCGCCCTTTGGGGGATGGCCAACCGCGGCGGTCAGCCGCCGGCGAGGACGCGGCCGGCGACGGCGTCGAGCCGTGCCACCAGATCGGGGTCGCGCGCGGCGGGGGCGGTGATCAGCGCGTGGTCGAGCGCGTGGTCGCAGCCGGCGGTGCAGGCGGGGCGGGCGGCGCCGAGGCCGGGGACGACGGCGCGGACCAGGGCGCGGGCGCGGTCGGCATTGCCGAGCAGCACCTTGACCACCTGCTCGACCGTGACCGCCTCGTGATCCTCGTGCCAGCAATCATAGTCGGTGACCATCGCGACGGTCGCGTAGCAGAGCTCGGCCTCGCGGGCGAGCTTGGCCTCGGGCATGTTGGTCATGCCGATCACCGAGCAGCCCCAGGCGCGGTAGAGATGGCTTTCCGCCTTCGTCGAGAATTGCGGGCCTTCCATCGCGAGATAGGTGCCGCCGCGGGTCACCGGCAGGTCGAGCGCGCGGGCGGAGCGTTCCAGCGCGTCGCCCAGCCGGGCGCAGACCGGCTCGGCCATCGAGACATGGGCGACGCAGCCGGCGCCGAAGAAGCTTTTCGCGCGGGCGAAGGTGCGGTCGATGAACTGGTCGACGATGACGAAATGGCCGGGCGGCAGATCCTCGCGCAGGCTGCCGACGGCGGACATCGACAGGATGTCGGTCACGCCGGCGCGTTTCAGCGCGTCGATATTGGCGCGGTAGTTGAGGTCGGTCGGCGAGAGCTTGTGGCCGCGGCCGTGGCGCGGCAGGAACACCACCGACACGCCTTCGAGCGTGCCGAACATCAGCTCGTCCGACGCCTCGCCCCACGGCGTGGCGACGCGCTCCCAGCGCTTGTCCTCGATCCCCTCGATGTCATAGAGGCCGGAGCCGCCGATGACGCCGATGACCGGGCGGCGGGGTTCGGCCGCGCTCATGCGCGCCGCCGGCGGAAGACGACGGCGCCGAGCCCGCCGAGGACGAGCAGGAAAAGGATGGCGCCGAGGCCGCTGACCTTGCGGTCTTCCAGCTTGGGATCGGCGGTCCAGGCGAGGAATTCGGCGACGTCGTGCGCCATCTGCGCCGCGTCGGGCTGCTTGCCGTCGGCCAGCGTGACGGAGCCGGGCTTCAGCGCCGGGGGCATCGCGATCTGCCCGCCGGGGAAGGCGACGTTGTAATAGTGGTTCGGCAGCAGGGTCAGGTTCGGCGGGGCCTTGCGGTAGCCGAGCAGCAGCGACTGGACATAGGCGGCGCCGCGCGGATGGCCGGCCTCGAACAGAGAGAGGTCGGGCGGCAGGGCGCCGTGATTGGCGGCGATCGCGGCCTTCGCATCGGGGTAGGACCAGGTGATGGCGTCGTCCGGCGTGGCCTTGACCATATGCGGCTTGCCGTGGGCGTCGGTGCCGTCCGGCTGGCTGATCTGCGCGGTGATCGCCGCGATGTCCTTCTCGGAAAGGCCGATGCCGCCGAGATCGCGGTAGTGCACGAGGCTGAGCCCGTGGCAGCTCGCGCAGTCGGCGCGGTAGACGGCGAAGCCGGTCTGCAGCGCGGCCTGGCTGTAGCCGCCGAACAGCGAGTCGAAGCCGAAGCCGTTGCCGCTGGCGAGGGCCGGGCCGGCGGCGAGAAGCGCCCCGGCGGTGAGGCAGGTGGCAAGCAGGCGCCGCATCAGGCGGTCCTCCGCGAAAGCCGCGCCGGCACCTCGTGCGGGGTTTCCAGCATGGTGACCAGCGGCGTGATGATGAGGAAATGGGCGAAGGCGTAGATCGCGGTGATGTCGGTCACCGCGGGCCAGAGGCCGCGCGCGGGCTCGCTGGCGGCGATGCCGAGGAGGACGAGATCGACCGCGAGCAGGATCAGGAAGCCGGCATAGACCGGGCGGTAGCGGCCGCTCGCCACCGTGCCGCGATCGAGCCAGGGCAGCGCGCCGAGCAGCAGGAAGGCCGCGACGGTGAGCAGCAGGCCGCCGCCGGGCGAGCCGCCCATGCGGGCGAAGCCGTGGAAGACCAGCAGGTACCAGGGCGGGGTGACCCGCACCGGGATGGCCAGCGCCGCCGGCAGGAGCGGGGTTTTCGGCGTGCCGAGGCCGGGGGCGAAGGCGAGGATGGCGGCGAAGATCAGCGCGAAGATCAGGAAGGCGGTGAAATACTGGCCGGCCTGGGCGGAGCGGGGCAGCAGGTCGCGCGGGTCGGGGGTGGCGATGCCGTCGGGGTTGGCGGGCGGGGCGGCGCGGGAGGCGGCGATGGTGAGGGCGGCGATCAGCAGGACGAGGAAGCCGATCGCCTCATGCGCCATCGCGATGCGCGGGCCGGTGGCGGCCGTGAGGCCGGCGCCGCCGAGAAAGGCGGGGCCGACAAGATGGCCGAACAGCGGAATGGCGGCGAGATGCGCCTGCATGATCAGCAGCGCGCCCTGGGCGGCGGGGCTGCCGGTCATCGCGAAGCCGAGGAAGCCGACCGCCATGCAGGCGAAGAGACGCACGATCCCGATGATCCAGGCGAGTTCGCGGCCGTTGCGGTAGGTGCCGTAGAAGGCGCCGCGGAACAGTTCGACGAACAGCACGCCGAACAGCATGGTGGTGCCGACGCGGTGCAGGTCGCGGATCAGCCAGCCATAGGGGACGTTGCGGGTGTAGTCGGCGATCGACCGCGCGGCGCCGGACAGGCTCGGCTGGTAGGCGAGGCCGAGCCAGATGCCCGAGAGCGTCAGCACCGCGAGGGCGACGCCGACCAGCGGGCCGACCGACCAGGAGAGCGGCTGGCTGGCGGGGACCAGGCCATCGCTCCAGTGGCGGCGATAGACGGCGCAGAGCGGCAGGCGGGCCTCGAACCAGCCGGGTTTCGTGTCGGTGCTCATGTCAGCGCAACTGGTTCATCATGGCCGGGGCGAGCGGCGCGGGGGCTGGCCCGGAGCGGGAGGGCGCGAGGGCGGCGGCGAAGCACCAGAGCAGGACGACGAGCCCCATCACCGAAATCGTGGCAAAAATGATCCGCAGGGAATCGAGCTGCCCGCCGTCTCCCTGTCCGCCGCCATGCGCGCCGGCATCCGCTTGCGTTGCCATGAGCTGTCTCCGTGACCAACCTGTTGCCTCTGGATGACCGCAAACCGCATAAAATTCAATCCCGTCCGGCCGGCGGGAGGGGTTGCGCGCGCTGGAAGGGGGGCGGCGATGCTGTATAAGTCGGGCATGAATGATCGTTCCGCACCGAATCCGCCCGCCCCCGCCCACGAGGCGCTGAAACCGGCGGCGAGCGAGTGGTTCCGCACGCTGCGCGACCGCATCTGCGCCGCCTTCGAGGCGATCGAGGACGCGCATGGGGGAATGCTGGCGGACCGCGCGCCGGGCCGCTTCGCCCGCACGCCCTGGACGCGCGCGCCGGACGGGCAGAACCGGCTGGAGGGCGGCGGCGAGATGAGCCTGATGCGCGGCCGGGTGTTCGAGAAGGTGGGGGTGAACATCTCGGTGGTGGGCGGCGCGTTCAGCCCGGACTTCGCGAAGAACATTCCCGGCGCGGCGGAGGACCCGCGCTTCTGGGCGGCGGGGATCAGCCTGGTGGCGCACATGCACTCGCCGCGCGTGCCGGCGGCGCACATGAACACGCGGATGATCGTGACGACGAAGGGATGGTTCGGCGGCGGCGGCGATCTCACCCCGTTGCAGCCGGGGACGGCGGCGGCGAAGGAGGACGCGGCGCTGTTCCACGACGCGTTCCGGGCGGCGTGCGACAGATACGATCCCGACTACTACCCGCGCTTCAGCAAATGGTGCGACGAGTATTTCTACCTGCCGCATCGCGGCGAGACGCGGGGTGCGGGGGGGATTTTCTACGATTACCTGGAGACCGAGCCGGAGCGGCATTTTGCTTTCACCCGCGATGTCGGCCTCGCGTTTCTGGAATCCTATCCCGCGATCGTGCGGCGGCGGATGGACGAGGCGTGGACGCCGGAGGAACGCGAGGCGCAGCTGGTGCGGCGGGGGCGGTATGTCGAGTTCAACCTGCTCTATGACCGCGGCACCACGTTCGGGCTGAAGACCGGCGGCAATACCGAGGCGATCCTGATGAGCATGCCGCCCGAGGTCAAATGGCCGTGATGGCGGCGTGAGGGCGTGGTGGTCCGGCACGGCGGGGGAGCTCGCCGCGGCGGCGCCGGAGGCGGTGATCGGCGCCCTCGCCCGCCGGCTGGTCGAGACCCATGCGCTCAACCATGAGGAGCAGATCCGCGCCTGGCGGGCGCAGCTGCCGATCCTGACCGCGGCGCTGGCCGGGTGCCCGGGCTGGCGGGTGTTGCTGGAATATCCGCTGATCCGGCTGGGGCGGCGGATCGATGCCGTTGTGCTGGGAGAGCGCGGGATTTTCGTGCTCGAATTCAAGATCGGGGCGGCGCGGTTCGCCAATGCCGACCGGTTGCAGGTGGAGGATTACGCGCTCGACCTGTTCGATTTTCACGCCGAGAGCCGGCGCCATCCGATCGTGCCGGTGCTGGTCGCCCCGGACGCGCCGGCGCGCGCGGCGACCCCGCCGCTGCTGGCCCAGCCGATCATGCCGGTGATGGAGGCGAATGCCGCATCGCTCGGCGGGCTGATCGCGGCGACCGAGGCGATGCTGCCGGCGCCGGCGGCGGCGATCGACGCGGCGGCCTGGGAGGCGGGGGCGTATCGGCCGGTGCCGACCATCGTCGAGGCGGCGACCATGCTCTATCGCCGGCACGGGGTGGAGGAGATCGCCGCGGCGCGGGCGGATGTGAGCAACCTGACGCGGACGACCGAGGCGATCGGCCGCGCGGTGGACCGGGCGCTGGCGGCGGGCGAGCGGGTTGTGGTGTTCGTCACCGGGATTCCGGGCGCGGGCAAGACGCTGTGCGGGCTGAACACGGTGTTCCGCAGCGCCGCACCTGCGGCGTTCCTGACCGGCAACCTGCCGCTCGTGCATGTGCTGCGCGAGGCGCTGGCGCGGGATGCGAAGGGCCCCGGCATGTCGCTGCGGGCGGCGAACCACCGGCTGGACAGCGCGATCCAGCCGCTGCTCGGCTTTCTGCGCGACAACGTGCCGCGCGCGGCGGCGCCGCATGAGCGGGTGATCGTGTTCGACGAGGCGCAGCGGGCATGGGACGCGGCCTTCGGGCAGCGCAAGTTCCAGCTCGATGACAGCGAGGCCGGGCTGTTTCTCGACATCATGGCGCGGCACGAGGGCGGGGCGGCGATCGTGGCGCTGGTGGGCAACGGACAGGAGATCAATACCGGCGAGGCGGGGCTGGCCTCGTGGGGCGAGGCGCTGGCGCGGCGGCCGGGCTGGCGGATCGTCGGGCCGGAGGGGGTGATCGGCCATCCCGATCCGGCGCGGCGGCTGGCGGATGCGGCGCCGGCGGGGATGGAGATCGATCCGGCGCTGCATCTGGATGTCAGCGTGCGGCAGGTGCGCTCGGCCGCCGCCGCGGCGTGGATCGACGCGGTGCTGGACGGGCGGGCGGAGATGGCGGCGGGGATCGCTTCTGCCGCGGGCGGGGTGCCGTTCCGGATCACGCGGTCGCTCGACGCGATGCGGGCGGCGCTGCGGGGGGCCTCGCGCGGGACGCGGCGGGCCGGGCTCGTGTGCAGCGCCGGGGCGAAGCGGCTGCGGGCGGAGGGGCTGTCGGCCGATTTTCCGCATATGGACCGGCAGGCGGTGGCGAGCTGGTTCCTCAATGCCTGGCCGGACGTGCGCGCCTCGGACGCGCTGGAGGCGCCGGCGACGCAATATGCCTGCCAGGGGCTGGAGATCGACAATGTCGGCCTGTGCTGGGGCGGCGACCTGATCCGCCCGCCCGTCGGGGATGGATGGCTGGCGCGGCGCTTTCGCGGCACGCGGTGGGAGGAGATCCGCCATAAGGAGGCAGCCTCCTGGCAGGTGAATACCTATCGGGTGCTGCTCTCCCGCGCGCGCTATGAAACGGTGATTTTTGTTCCGCCCGGCGATGCGGGGGATGCGACACGGCCGCCGGCGGAGTTCGACCGGATCGCGGCGTTTCTGACGGCGGCGGGCGCGGCGCCGCTGGCGGTGGATGCGCGGGCGGAGTCCCCTGCCCCGCTGCTTTTCGGCTGACGCGCCGGGGCGGGATCCGCAACCCGGTGGATGGCCGGGCGACCAGCCGGATGCGGGTGCCCGGAAACGCCCGCGTCGATCATGCCGACCCGTCATCGGGCGCGGGGACCAGCACCACGGCAGCGAGATTCACGCGGCGTTTGCCACCAGAGGTGGCGCTCGCCAAAAATTAGTTTCACATATTATTTTTATGTAACATATTCATATAATTAACTTTTTTATACTCCTTGTAAATTGTCTAATTCTTTTATACCTCTGCCCTCCAGAGAAGAGACTGAGGAGGTCATGGCAACCGGGACGCGAGGCCTCAGGCTTTCACGGGAGCATCATCCGACCGGATGGAGTCGTCCGATCGGGTGAGGATGCTGTGTTTTTCGACATGATCGAGCACGGCCTCCGATCCGGGAGGATCGGGACGTGCTCTGGACAGTCTATCGCCGGCAGTTTTCGCCCTGCAGAAATGAAATAGGCCCAAAGCTGTTCGAACAATGGATACTCCTGCAATAAATCGCGATGCTTTTGTATCGTATGCTCAGAATTTTGAGGATGTCATACTTTGGCGCGCTCTGAGACATGTGTCGCCGGGCCGCTATATCGATATCGGCGCGCAGGATCCGATCGTCGATTCGGTGAGCCTCGCCTTCTACGAGCGTGGCTGGCGCGGCGTTCATGTCGAGCCGGATCCGGCCTATGCCGAGCAGCTTCGCAAGGCGCGCCCTGACGAGACCGTCATGCAGGCTGCCGTCAATACGGCGGGCGGGACGATACCCCTGTTCGAAATTCCCGGCACCGGCCTGAGCACCGGCGTCTCCTCGATCGCCGAGACGCATCGGGAGCAAGGCTTCGACGTCCGCCGCATCGATGTGCCGGCTATCCCCTTGTCACAGGTGCTCGGCACATTCGCGGGCGAGGAGGTGCACTGGCTCAAGATCGATGTCGAGGGCATGGAAAGCGAGGTCATCGAGAGCTGGGCGCCGTCGGACGTGAGGCCGTGGATCGTCGTCGTCGAAAGCACGTATCCGAACACCTCCACCCCGTCCTTCTCCGCCTGGGAAGATCGGCTGACCGGGCTGGGATATGACCTGGTCTATCGTGACGGGCTCAATAACTTCTACCTCAGTCACGGCCACCCGGAACTTCGGGTTCACTTCGAGGTTCCCCCCAACGTGTTCGACAATTTCACACTGGGCGGGCGCGCCTCGTCGACGATATGCCATCACGTGCTTGGCGAGGCCGCTGCCGAACGCAAGGCGCTGCAGGACAGACTCGACGCGGAGGAAAGCGGCAGCGCGGCGCTTCGGCTACGGATCACCTCGCTTCAGCAGCAGATCACCTCCCTGCATGAACAAGTCGCCTCGCTTCAGCAGCAGGTCAACGCGGGCGAGGATGAATTGGCAAAGGCGCGGAGGAGGGCCGACCTGATCGAGACGCATCTGCGCCAGACGCTGGAGCGGGCCAGCCAGGCCGAAACGCGATCGGCCGAAATCCAGCAGGCGGCCGCGCAGATACATGCGAAATTGAACGACGCGTTGCGGCAGATCGACCATAGGGACCAGTTGCTGATCGAGGCGCGAAGCGAGATCCGGCAGATTTATGCGAGCCGTTCGTGGCGCGTCACGAACGGCCCCCGGGTGGCCGCGGCAAGGCTGCGCTGGGTCAGGGACGGAAGCTATGCCTGGGTCACGTTGACCCCGGGCAGCCGGCCGAGACGCATCGCGCGGGGGCTCGTGCATTCCCTCTCCCACTGGGTTCGGCAGGATCCGCGGCGGCGGGCACTGGCCGTCCGGGTCCTCGGCCATATGCCGGGTGTACAGCGGAAACTTTCCGCAGCCCTCCGCTCGTCCCAAAGATCCGCGGCCTTTCCGGAAGCGGCCGAGATGTCGGCGCGGGCGCAGAAGATTCATCTCTGGATTCATTCCTGACGGCATTCACGCGAACGAAAGATTTGCATCATGCGGATTGTCCTGGACCTGCAGGGCGCACAGAGCGCCAGCCGCCTTCGCGGGATCGGCCGGTATTCGCTCAGCTTCGCGCAAGCGCTCGTGCGCAACAATGCAGGCCATGACATCATCATTGCCCTGAGCGCGCTGTTTCCCGAAACGATCCAGCCGATCCGTCGCGCCTTCGACAACCTGCTGCCGGCCGGGAATATCGTTGTCTGGGATGCGCCCGGCCCGGTCGCCGCCATTGATCCCTCGAATGCCGAACGGCGGGATCTTGCCGAACTGGTCCGCGAGGCCTTCCTGGCGTCGCTCAACCCGGACATCGTGCATGTCACCAGCCTGTTCGAAGGTTACATCGATGACGCGGTGACCAGCATCGCACGCCACGGCGCGGGCTGTCCGGTCAGCGTCACGCTCTACGACCTCATTCCGCTGCTGAACGCCGACCGCTTCCTCGACCCCGATCCCCGCTATGCGGAATACTACAGACAGAAAATCGGCTATCTGAAAAAGGCGTCGCTGCTACTGGCGATTTCCCGATCGGCCGCATCGGAGGCGGTTGATCATCTTGGGCGGGACGAGGCACAGGTCATCCCCGTCGGAACCGGCAGCGATGGTCACTTCCGCAAGACCGAGCTTCGGCCGGTCGAACGCGATGCCGTGCTGGCCAGCATGGGCCTTGATCATCCCTTTTTCCTGTATGTCAGCTCACCGGACGTTCACAAGAATCACAAGCGCCTGATCGAGGCGTTTGCCCGCCTTCCCGCAGCGGTGCGCGACACGCACCAGCTGGCCTTCGTCGGTGATTTTTCGATCTTCGGCCGGCAGGACTTCGAGACCCATGCCGCGCGCAGCGGCCTCCGGCCGGGACGTCTGGTGCTTCTCGATTCGGTGTCCGACAGCGATCTCAATACGCTTTACAACCTGTCGCAGGGGTTCATCATGCCGTCCTGGCATGAAGGCTTCGGCCTGCCGGCGGTCGAGGCCATGTTGTGCGGGCGCGCGACGATCGGCAGCCGGGCATCGAGCCTGCCCGAGGTGATCGGGCGCGACGACGCGCTCTTCGATCCGTTCGACGTCGATGACATGTGCCGGGTGATCCATCGGCTGGCCACGGATGATGAATGGCGCCGCGAACTCGAAGCGCACGCCGCCGTCCAGTCCCGGCTGTTCACCTGGGACAATGTGGCCCGGAAGACGTTTCAGGCGTTCGAAAGCCTGCGCCCGGCTGCCGGATCCGGCGTTGCGCCCGATCCATTGCCGCAACGCAAGAGCCGCCTTGCCTTCGTGTCCCCGCTTCCGCCGGAGCGCAGCGGCATCAGCGACTACAGCGCCGACCTGCTGCCGGCGCTTGCGCGACATTACGACATCGATCTGATTTCCAGCCAGGCGCTCGTCGGCACCGAGATAGCCGGCGGGGCTATGCCGGTTAGATCCGTCGACTGGTTTCACGATCATGCGGGCGAATTCGATCGTATCGTGTACCAGTTCGGCAACTCGCCATTGCACGCGCACATGGTTGATCTGCTCGAACAATTTCCGGGCGTCGTTGTCTTGCATGATTTCTATCTCTCGTCGCTTCAGGCCTATCGAGCCGGTCACGATCAACGAAAGCTGTTCGATGCGCTGCGGCGCGATCATGGCATTGCCGTGGCCTGCGACTGGATCGCCGGCGGGGACGGCGCGGCCGTCGAGACCTATCCGCTGAACCTGCAAATCCTGCAGGACGCGCTTGGCATCATCGTGCATAGCGAACACTCGAAGGCCCTGGCGGATCATTGGTACGGGGACTCCAGTTCTGCTGGCTGGAATGTCATCCCGCTCGTGCGGACGCCCGTTGTTGATGCGTCACGGGACAAGGCCAGAACGCAACTCGGTCTCGGGGAGGATGATCTTCTGGTATGCTCGTTCGGATTTCTCGATCCGACCAAGCTCAATCATCGCCTTCTCGAAGCCTGGCTCGACAGTCCTGTCGCGTCCAGGCCGGGAGCGAGACTGGTGTTCGTGGGGGAGAATCACGGCGCGGCCTATGGCAGGGCGCTGCTCGATCGCATCGCGCAGGCCGGCGCGTGGGAGGCCGTGCAGATCACCGGCTGGGGCGATCGCCCGCTGTTTCAGACCTACCTCGCCGCCGCCGATATTGCGGTCCAGCTGCGGGCGAATACGCTTGGCGAGACCTCGGCCTCCGTGCTCGATTGCATGAATCACGGCATTCCGACCATCGTGAATGCCCGTGGCGCGATGGGGGAGCTCGACCGCTCGGCCGTCTGGATGCTCCAGGATGAGTTCGACCAGGCGGACCTAGTCGACGCCCTGAACACGCTGGCCAACGACGCCGATCGCAGGCGCGTTCTGGGAGACCGGGCAAGATCCGTCATTCGCGAGCGGCACGCGCCCGCGATCTGCGCCGCACTTTATGAACGGGCCATCGAGGATGCTTACGGACGCGCCGATCGGGGCCTTTACGGCTTGATCCGGTCATTGAAGACGCAGCCGATACCATCCGGCGAGGGCTCCCGCCTCGCGACCTCGCTGGCCAGAAACTTCCCGGCACACCCTCGTCATCCGCAATTACTGGTCGATGTATCGATTCTGGTGCATACCGATCTGCGAACCGGAATTCAGCGTGTCGTCCGGGCAATATTGCTGGAGTGGCTTACCAATCCTCCTCTTGGTTGGAAAATCGAGCCAGTTTATGCAACCGTGGATATGCTCGGCTATCGGTATGCCAGACAATTCACCAGCCGCCTTCTAGGAATCGAAAAGGTTGACTTAGAAGATGATGCTGTAGAAGCCTGGCCCGGAGACGTACTTTTTACTCTTGATTTTGCTTGGCATATTGTTGTTTTTCAACAGAAATATTTGCAGACATGGCACAATAGAGGCGTAAAAATTTGGTTCATGGTTTATGATTTGCTTCCGGTACTCATGCCACACGTTTTCCCCGACGGCAGTGGTGAAGGTCACGAACAATGGCTAACTGCCATCAGCCAATTTGACGGTATTGTCTGTATCTCGGAAGCTGTTGCGGAAGAGATGAAAACGTGGGCTAAATCGGCACTGACGCTGGACAAACTCCCGCGGATCGAGTGGATTCATCTCGGCGCCGATATTGAACGCTCGGCCCCGACGACCGGGTTTCCGGATGGCGCCGAGCGGATCCTGTCCACGATTCGCGGCCGCCCGACATTCCTGATGGTGGGCACGATCGAGCCGCGCAAGGGTCATCTCCAGACGATCGCCGCCTTCGAGCTGCTCTGGGCGAAGGGCGTCGATGTCAACCTGGTCATTGTGGGACACGAGGGCTGGAAGCTGGTACCCGATATTCAGCGGCGGACGATCCCC
This sequence comes from Acidiphilium sp. PM, assembly GCF_000219295.1. Taxonomy (NCBI): domain Bacteria; kingdom Pseudomonadati; phylum Pseudomonadota; class Alphaproteobacteria; order Acetobacterales; family Acidocellaceae; genus Acidiphilium; species Acidiphilium sp. PM. Next base: position 2,404 of record NZ_AFPR01000524.1, on the reverse strand, counting down.
CGCATCGTGAGCACGCTGCGCCAGCATCCCGAGCGCGGCGAGAGGCTCTTCTGGCTCGATGGAATCAGCGACGAATATCTCGAGGCGATCTATGAAGCGAGTTCATGCCTGATCGCCGCCAGCGAGGGTGAGGGGTTTGGCCTGCCGTTGATCGAAGCGGCGCAGCACGGACTGCCGGTGCTGGCGCGCGACATTCCGGTATTCCGCGAAGTGGCGGGCGAGCATGCCACCTATTTCTCGGGTCTCGATGCCGCAGATCTGGCGGAAGCCGTTCAGGGCTGGCTGGAGGACGCGCAGAGAGAGCGCATTCCGGACCCCACCTCGATCACCTGGCACACATGGCAGGAGGCCGCGCGCAGGATTGCCCGGCATCTCGGCGTCATCACGGAAGAGTGACGGCCGCCGGACAACCGCGCCGCAGGCGCGTCAACCGCCGGCCCCGGTTGCTGTCCTGATTTCGGCTGAATTCGCCTCGGCCACGGCGGAACGACAGCGCGGCCGATGGCATCGTTCAATCGAAAGCCGCTCAAAATATTCCATTAGATCATGATATTGGAACCATTCGTGCAATTTGCATGATTTCGCACTGAATGATACGGCCGATGTGGACCCCCGAACCGAGGTTTCGATGAAGGCTGACGAACCACGCGTTGCCGTTCTGATTCCCTGTTTCAACGAGGAAGTGGCCATTTCCAGCGTGATACATGCCTTTCAGAGCGCCTTGCCCGATGCCACGATCTACGTTTTCGACAACAACTCGACCGACGATACGGCGACGATCGCCCGACAGGCCGGCGCGGTGGTGCGGCACGAGCCGCTTCAGGGCAAAGGTTACGTCGTCCGCCGCATGTTCCGCGACATCGAGGCCGATCTCTATGTGATGGCGGATGGCGACGATACCTATGATGCGGCGCTGGCGCCGGCGATGATCCGCCGCGCCCGGACCGGCCCGTTCGATCTGGTGAACTGCATACGGCGCCAGACGGACGATGCCGCCTACCGGGACGGGCACCGCTTCGGCAATCTTTTGCTCACGGGGGCAGTGCGGATGATCTTCGGCGACCGTGTCGAAGACATGCTGTCGGGATACAAGGTTCTGTCCCGGCGGTTCGTGAAGTCGTTTCCGGTGCTGTCCACGGGCTTCGATATCGAGACGGAATTGACGGTTCACGCCCTGGAACTGGCTCTCCCGATCGCGCATGTCGAAGGGGCGTATCGGCCGCGGCCCCCCGGATCGGTGAGCAAGCTCCGCACCTGGAGCGATGGCTGGCGCATCCTGCGCCTGATCGTCAGGCTGCTGCGCCACGAGAGGCCGCTGGCGTTTTTCGGCGCGCTTGCCGTGTTCGCGTTCGCGCTGGCGCTCCGGCTCGCTGCACCGCTGATCGCCACCTATCTGCACACGGGCCTGGTTCCGCGGCTACCGACCGCCGTTCTGGCGACGGGCATCGTGATTGCCGGCGCCCTGAGCCTGACGACCGGACTGATCCTGGACACGGTGACGCGAGGCCGCCGCGAGACGAGGCTGCTTGCCTATCTTCATCATGCCCCGCCGGGCGATTTGCTGGCTGACGCGCCCAGGGCCTGAACCGTCAAACAAGAGAGCACGATACATGCAAGCCCCTGCAAGCACGGCGCCAAATTCGCAGAAGAGCCGATATCTTTTTCTCGCGCCTGCCGTCATTTTCATTAACGCCGCCCTGCTATGCGGCATCTCTCTTCGGCTTGGCGCTGATCTGAACTGGGATTTGCTGAATTATCATTTTCTCAATGGCTATCTCTGGCTGCACGGCAAGATTTTTTCAGATTCGATCTGCACGGTGCAGTCTTACCTGGATCCACTATTGAATTCGTTTTACTATATCCTGATAGATCATTTTTCTCCCCTCGCGGTGAATTTGATCATTGCCAGCCTGCAATCCCTGTCCCTGTCGGCGGTATGGTTGCTCTGCTTTCGCATGACCGAACACGGTTTCGGCATGTTCCAGCGGATCATGCTTTCATCGATCGCAACACTGGCCGCATTGATCAGCCCTGTCTTCTGGTCCGAAATCGGCGGCACGATGGGCGACACGCTTCTGGATACGCCCATCATCATCGCACTCTGGTGTATCCTCGAAGGTCTCAGGGACAGAAGGCTGTTGTTTTTTGGAATTGCCGGCGCGCTCGTCGGCTTTGCCTGCGGCTTGAAATTCACCAATATGGTGTACGCCCTGGCGGTCGCCGGCGCCTTGATCCTGACGGGCATATTCGAGTCGCCATCAAAAATCCGGGGCATTCTTCTGAATGCATTTGTATTCTCGGCGTATTCGGCTGTCGCGTTTCTGGCGACCTATGGATATTTCGGCTGGCAGATGTGGTCGCATTTCCGCAACCCGATTTTTCCCTATTTCAACAACATCTTTCA
>NZ_AFPR01000525.1:0-10260 GCF_000219295.1 Acidiphilium sp. PM | reverse complement strand
TAGCCTTCATCTCGCGCACCGCGCGGTGCGATGCGGCATAGCCGTCCAGCATGACGGTCCGCGGGCCCGAGCCCGGACCCTTGATCGCCTTGCGGAAGAACGCCTTGGCCGCGGCAACGTCACGCTTGGGGCTGAGACGGAAGTCAACGGCATTTCCGGCGCGATCGACCGCCCGGTAGAGGTAGGCCCATTCACCCTGGACCTTCACGTAGGTCTCGTCCACACGCCACGACGCTCTGCCCGGCTGCGCGAAGCGGTTCCACCGGCGCTCGAATTCCGGCGAATAGTGGTGCACCCAGCGAATGATGGTGGTTGGGCCATCGACAGGCCGCGCTCCTCCATCATCTCCACCAGGTCCCGGAAGGTGAGCTTAGAGCGCAGATACCACCGCACGCACAGGATGATCATCTCGCGGTCGAAGTGCCGCCCCTTGAACAGAGCATCCAAATCCAGAAACCTGGCCATCGCGCCGCCCTCAAAGCCACCAAATGGCTAATACGATACCGGGGCCAGCCGTTTGCAACAGAGCCAAAAATATTTCGGTGCAGGCGTGATGACACGTCATCTCACAAACAAAGCGACACATTTATCCATGGTGGATAGATTTAGATGCACTGGGTTGCATTGTTTTGCTACTTTCTGGGTACGCGTCAACGTAACGCATTATACAAAATTTAGCCGCGGCAGTTTGCCGATAAAGCGCTGTAAATGAGAGGGAACATAATGAGCAAAACACATGTTCTAGGACTCGGGCACGTCTGTCACCTGTGCCTTAAAGCGCGCGCGAGCACGATTGCACGATCCGGCTCTAATCATCGTAGCAAAGGGGAATCGTGCACCTGAGCTCAGATCTCTTGGTGTGCCGGGACGACAACCAAAACGCCCATTATTCGTTCAGCGGTGATGAAAGCTACCGCATTTTTTGGCACGCGTAGTCAAGATGCACATGAATAGATTCAGTAAATAGTTCTCTGATCAAGATACGGTCTGAGGAACGACGAGACGAAGCCTATTTGGAATCAGGAAAGACTAAAGCTATGGACAAGGGACATGTCGCACTAATCGTTGGGGCAACTGGATTATCCGGTAGCTATGCCGGTCGGTATCTTAAGAATCTCGGTTGGACTGTTGTCACCACGTCGCGCGGTGCAGCTGATTTGCCGTGGAGCGATCGTCATATAGCAATTGATCTTCAGGACTTAGCCTCTAGCCGAGCAGCACTCGCTGCCGCCTCCGATGTGACGTGCGTCTTCTATTGCACGTGGTCCCGCCAGAGCACCGAGGCAGAGAATGTTCGGGTCAACGCGCGGATGATTCGGCATCTGTTCGAGGGAGTCGCTCAAGCGCCGCTCCGACACGCGGCGTTGGTTACCGGCCTAAAACACTATTTAGGATCGTTTGATGACTACGCTAAGGTGAAGCCTTATACGCCGTTTCTGGAGACCAGCCCCCGGCTGACAGGGCCTAATTTTTATTACGCCCAAGAAGATGTTCTTTTCGAGATGGCCGCGAAGCACAATTTTACATGGTCAGTCCACCGTCCCCACACGATGATCGGATTTGTTGTTGGTAATGCCATGAATATGGCAACGACGCTCGCTGTCTATGCCTCTATCTGCAAGTATACGGGTCGCCCTTTCGTCTTTCCCGGCTCTTCGGAACAGTATCACGCGGTCACTGATATTACTGATGCCCGCATTCTCGCGCAGCAACTCCACTGGGCGGCGGTAACGCCCGAGGCAGCTAATATGCCATTCAACACGGCGAACGGCGACCTGTTTCGCTGGACGTGGCTCTGGCGGCAAATCGCCGACTATTTCGGCTTGGAGATTGGAGAATATCCAGGTCATGCGAGCCCGCTGCAGCAACAGATGGCGGATGCTGAGCCCATCTGGTCCGACATTGTGGCAAAGTATGGGCTTCAGGATATTCCGGTGAGTCGGCTCGCCTCGTGGTGGCATAGTGATGCAGATCTTGGTCGGACGTTGGAATGCTTCACAGATATGACCAACAGTCGTTCGCTCGGCTTTGCCGCCTATCAACAGACTACACGTAGCTTCTTCGACGTTTTCGACGAACTACGTGTGAGAAATATAATTCCTCGCTGAACTTACTGGAGCGGTACCACAATGCACTATGTCATTCACTGCCTCGATCATCCGGACTCGGTCGAGAAGAGACTGGATCATTATGAAGAGCACAAGGCGTATCTCGCTAAAGCATCGATCAAGACAGTGATTTCCGGTCCACTGCTGGCAGAGGACGAGCAAACGATGGTGGGCAGTTGCTTTGTCGTTGAATCTAACAGCCTCGCGGAAGTTGAAGCCTTCAACCGTGCCGACCCGTTCGCCAAGGCGGGATTGTGGGCGACTGTTTCTATCCGCGCCTTCAATAAGCGTGTGGACAATCGCGCATGAGCGGGCCGGTTCGAGTGGCCCTGATCGGCCTGGGCTGGTGGGGTCGGAAGATGCTCGACGTTCTTTCGGCGGCATCTGACGACATCCGGGTTATCCGGGTGGTCGAGCCTAACGAGGGTGCGGCAAGCGAAATTTGCACGCGCGCTCGCATTCCGCTTTCGGCCGAATATGCCGACGCTCTGAAGGATCCGGCGGTCGAAGCAGTCGTGCTCGCCACGCCGCACGCTTTGCATGAGGCTCAGATCGAGGCTGCGGTTGGCGCCGGGAAGCATGTCTTTTGCGAGAAGCCGCTGGCGTTGACGAAGGCGGGTGCCGTCAAGGCAGTGCGTCTGTGCAGTGACGCCGGGCTAGTTCTCGGCATGGGGCACGAGCGACGCTGGGAACCGCCAGTTGCGGCGCTTCTGGCCCGGGCGGATGCCGGCGAGCTTGGCCGAATTCAACAGATCGAGGCCAATTTCAGCCATGACAAGTTCCTTACTCTCGATCGTGGTAACTGGCGTTTGAAGGGTGATCAGGCTCCAGCCGGCGGAATGACGGCGACCGGAATTCACCTACTAGACCTCTCAGTGCGCTTACTGGGACCGGCGGAGAGCGTGCTCTGCATCTGTGAGCAACTTTCGTCCGATCTGCCGCAAGGAGATACGGTCGCTGCCTATGTCAAGTTTCGCGGTGGCGGCACGTCGTATGTTTCGGCATCGCTTGCCAATCCATTCATCTCGCGCTTTGCGGTATTCGGATCGAAAGGTTGGATCGATATTCGAGACAAGGCTCATGTCGAAGCACCGGATGGATGGATCGTAACGTCGGCTGCTGCCGGTGAGCCGATCAAGACGATCGAAATGCCTGCCGCAGAACCGGTGAAGGATAACCTAATCGCTTTTGCAAATGCTGTGCGCGGTATAGCGCCATACCCGATTACTGCGGAACATCTTGTCGACAATATCGCTTTGCTTGAAGCCGTATTCGCGTCAGCCCGGAGCGGAGCAATCGAAGCCGTCGCCTGATTGGTCGGCGGATCATGGGGAGAGAACAATGAAAGCACTAATTTTTGATGAGCCGAACAAGCCCGTCGTGACAGAGGTCCAGAGGCCAGTCGTGACGGCCGACAGCGAAGTTTTGATCCGATCTCGCCGCGTGGGCATCTGTCATTCGGATTATGAGCTTCTCGGTGGACGATACATAATCCCGATCTCGTACCCGGTGACACCAGGCCATGAATGGGTAGGAGAAGTCGTCGAAGTGGGTCGGAACGTGACGGGCCTGGCGGTGGGTGACCGGGTGGTCGGTGAATGTGTGATCCGAACGCCTGAGCGCATTCATCATTTCGGCTTTTCCATGGACGGTGCCAACCGTGAGTTCTTCACAGCGCGTCCCGAATGGCTTCACAAGCTGCCCGATGACATCGACGATGCGAAGGCGACCCTGATCGAACCGTTCACATGCGGCTACTATGCCGTGATGCGAAATGGCGGCACCAATGCCGCAGAGACGGTCGTCATATCGGGAGGGGGAACTATTGGGCTCGTCTCGGCCGCGGCCGCAATCGGCATGGGGGCGCGGGTCATCGTCGTAGATCCGATCAGCCTACGGCGGGACGTCGCGATGCGTCTTGGTGCCGAAGCAACTGTTGATCCGTCGTCTGTCGACTCGATCGAGGCAGTTCAGGAACTCACCAAGGGGGGAGCGGATCTCGTTGTCGAGGCCTCTGGACATGCATCGTCCCTTGCAAACGTGTTTGACTACGTGCGTCCCGAGGGCCGGATATCTATGGTCGGAATTAATATTGGTCAGAAATTTCCGGTTGAGCTCGGCAAGATTCAGATCAAGGATCTCGTCGTCCGCGGTTGCATCGGATCTCCCGGCGTCTGGCCGGCGGCGATCCGCTTCCTGGACCGTACAAAAATCGATCTGTCGCCGATCCAGACCCATCATTTCCGGCTCGATGATGCACTCGAGGCGCTCAAATTGGGATCGATGCCAGAGCGCGCTGTCAAAGTAACTCTGGAAATCGCCTAGGTGAGCTGGCTGGTTCGTCCTGTTACGCGACGGAGAGTGGGAACAAGTAGATGAAGCCCGTCAACGCAAATCCGAGCAAAATGCCCGCAACGCGACAAAGGATAACATTGCCTCTGGCGAGGGGGTTCGTAACGATTGTCTTGTCGTCTGTAGCCTTGTTGCTTATCTGTCTCGTCGTCGCGCCATCGAGTGTTTCTGCCGGCGCGCTTTCAGGAAGCCTGCCCTTCGCTGCAATCCTTGCCATTGCTGGCCTTGGACAAATGCTAGTTGTTCAGCAGGGAGGTTTCGATCTTTCGGTTGCTGGTGGAGTATCGCTCGCCGTCGTCATCTCGACCCATGTGTCTGCGGGCAATAACGCTGAACTCTTGCCTGCTATCCTGATGGCGGCTGGCTGCGCAATTGCCGCAGGATGCGCCAATGGAATACTCGTCGGGTTCCTGCGGTTGAATGCGATCGTGGCCACGATTGGCATGAATGCGCTGCTTTACGGAGCGGTATTTGCGGTCTCTGGCGGCGTTCCTAGGACGACGACTAGCCTGCTTGCCCATATCGCTGGAGGCAGCATACTAGGGATTGACAACACAGTTTGGTTTGCAGTTGCAATTCTGTTAATCGTTGCCTTCGTCATGAAGAAGACTGTGGCGGGTCGCCGCTTCGAAGCGATCGGGGCGAATCCGCGGGCGGCGCGAGCCGTAGGGCTTCGGGTGCGCCAACACCAGATGATGGCCTATGTCTGCGCACAACTCCTCTATTGCACCGCAGGCATTTTGCTGGCCGGCGTCACCAGCCAGCCGACCGCGTATCAAGGAGATAGTCTCCTGCTGCCTTCCGTCGCTGTGGTTGTTCTCGGAAGTACATCGCTGCTTGGCGGCCGGGGGTTCCCGGTTTCAACCGTAATCGCGGCTTTCTTTCTCAATCAGCTGAGCCAGTTCGCACTTGCCGTCGGTGTGCCGTACTCGGCCCAGACAATCATTCAAGCGGCAGCGCTTGGATTTGGCATAGCAGTATATTCCTTGCGTATGCCGAACTTGATCAGAACACAATTAATATCGTCATAAATGGAGGAATAACATGAAAGTGTCATGTCCAAAGTTGAGTCTTTCGGTTGCTGGAGCAGCCATTATGTTGACGCTTACGGGAGCTGCTGCACATGCAGGTGCAAGACCGTCCTGGTGTGGGCCTAAGAAGACGTCACTTGCACTTCTTGATGGGTTCGGTGGAAACAGCTGGCGTGAGATAGCGCGGGCTTCGGCAAAGCAGGAAGCCGAGAAATGCTCAAGCGTGACGAGCTTTCATTACTCAAACGCACAAGGCAATACTCAGAAAGCTATCTCTGACATCAAGAGCATGGCTGCACGGGGCGTAAAGGCGCTGGTGGTATTCGGCGATTCTGGCAGGGCGGTACTTCCCGCAATCACCAGCGTGTACCGCGCCGGTCACGTCATTGTACCGTATCGCGTTGTTGTAGGTGGGAAGTCTGGTGTCAACTACACGCAGTTCGTAAGCACGAACTTCAAGCAGAACGGCGTTGAGTGGGGTGAATGGATCAAGAAGATCCTGCCAAACGGTGGCAACATGCTGTTTCTGAGTGGCCCTGCCGGCAATAGCCAGGGGCTCCAAGAGCTTGCCGGATTAAAATCAGTCCTCGGGCCGAAGTACAAATTTGTGAACAGCCCGCCCTTCGACGTGACTAACTGGGATCCCGCATTAACCCAGCAGGTTCTGACTGCTGCGATTGCTAAAAATAAAAACATCAATGTCATAATCTCCGATTTTGGTCCATCGCTTGTCGGAGCGCTACCTGTGTTCAAGAAATTCCATCGATCGATACCGGCAATAGCCACTTCAGATGGAAACTCTCTCGGCTGTTATTGGACCAAACACCACAAGACCAACCCCGAATTCAAGCTCTTCACGGTGGCGACCGGAATCGACAATGTTCGGCTGGCTGTGGATTGGGCCGTTGCTGAGGCGACGGGCGGAAAGCTTCCGAAGAGCAGTGTATATAATGCGCCTGTTTTCGAGAATTCGGTAACTGGAAAGCCTCATCCCGTAGAGTGTCGTCCCCATCTCCCCGGTGACATCTATCTGTCGGCCGAGATGCCTGCTGCTGAGCAAGCTAAAGTCATCAATCACTGAGACTGACGTACCCCGGCGGCCGCTTTCCGCCGTAACCGTCGGGGTACAATCTGCTGATTGGTAGTGCGGAATGGAGATAACCACTTTGGCTATCGGGTATGAGCAGAAGACGGACGCGCAGAACTGCGCCGCTGCCGCAAAAACAGCCAGTATACGTCTGTCCGGGATTTCAAAGTCCTTTTCGGGCGTTTCGGCGCTTTCTGATGTGACCGTCGAGTTTCAAGCCGGCGAGGTGCACGCCGTACTTGGCGAGAACGGTGCAGGAAAGTCCACTTTAATGAACGTCATTGCCGGTGTACTTCAACCGGACGCGGGCGTGATAGAAATTGGCGACCGCCATATACCGCATATGTCGCCGGAAGTGGCAAAGTCGCTTGGCATCTCGATTTGCTATCAACACCCCTCGATCCTTGATGATCTTTCCGTGCTCGAAAACCTGCGGGTCGGGCTACCTGGTGATTTCTTTGGCGGGCGGCCCGTACGGGACGTGGCCCGTGCAATTCTTGACAATGTTGGTCTACGAGTGCCTTTGCATACTCGATGTGAGTTGTTGACAGTTGCACAGCGACACCTGCTTGAAATCGCTAAGGCCCTTGCCACCAATCCGAGGGTGTTGATCCTTGATGAGCCGACAGCTTCGCTCGATCAAGAATCAACAGATATGCTATTTCGCCGGGTCCGTGAGGTGGTAGCGCTCGGCACGTCGGTGATCTACATAACCCATAGGCTGGCAGAGCTGCGGCAAATCGCGCATCGAGTGACTGTGTTACGAGACGGACGAGTACGGGGTGGTGCGCTCGTAGATCAAGTAGACGACGCCTCGTTGCTGAACCTGATCGTCGGGAGGACTCTTACCTCCACGTTTCCAACAAAGAATCGAAGCGCGTCTGCAGAGGTCCAGCTATCAGTAAGATCCTTAACTAGTGACAGGTTTCGGGATGTTAGTTTTGATGCGTCAAGAGGCGAGATTATTGGCATTGCAGGCGTTGAAGGAAACGGACAATCAGAATTGATGCGGGCGCTCGCCGGCCTACTGCCATGGACCGGCACTATCGATCTCAAAGGACGCTCAGTTTCCTATCGTGATCTATTGCACGAGGCTGCATTTATGCCATCCGATCGTCATGCCGAGGGTTTGGCAGGAGGGCTTTCAGTGCGAGAAAACGCTGCTCTTGCTGCCCTCCCGGCATTCGCGTCATTCGGCATAATGAACCGAAAAAGAGAATTAGAGAAAATTGAGGAATCGTTTGCGTCGCTGGCAGTGAAGGCACCGTCGATCGATGCACCAGTGTTCTCGCTGTCGGGTGGCAACCAGCAGAAGGTTGTGATGGCTCGAGCTCTTCTATCGGCTCCCGGCTTGATCATTGCGGATGAGCCCACGCAAGGTGTCGACGTGGGTGCGCGAGCGGAGATTTATCGGATACTTCGGGAAGCCACGGACGCGGGAATCCCGGTGATCGTCAACTCGTCGGATGCTGCCGAGCTCGAGGGGCTCTGTGATACGGTGGTCGTTCTGTCACGTGGTCGCGTAGTAGAAACCCTGACGGGTGAGGACGTTGTAGAGGCACGAATTGTAGGAGCGGCGGTCGGAGCCGGCAGCCATTTCGTGCAGCAGGGTGGCTCCCGCCCAGGTCGAGCAGGCCACAATGCCTGGCGCCATTTTGTACAGACGGATAACGCACCAACCATACCCCTGGCGATTGTCATCGTCGCGATGGCCTTGCTCGGATACAGCAATAACTCACACTATCTCTCGGCCTTTAACGTTTCCAACATTCTTACGCTCGCAACGGCTCTCGGGTTCATAGCCATCGGCCAAACAATCGCGATGCTGCTAGGTGCGATTGATCTGTCAGTTGGCCCATTGGCCGGATTTCTTGTGGTGGTCGCGTCGTTCTTCGTGAATAGTAATCAGACTGCGGCGATCATTGGCGGTGGGTTTCTGCTTATGTTAGTCGGCGCCGTCACAATTGGCACTATTAACGGTTGTTTGATAAGATACGCGAATTTTACTCCGATAGCGGCGACCTTGGCGATGTATATCGGCCTTCAGGGCTGTAGCTATCTGCTGCGAAGTAGTCCAGGTGGATACATAAATGCCAATGTTGTCGCGTGGATTACGTACCAGATCGGGCCGCTGCCTCTTGCATTTCTGATAATGGTCGGATGTGCCTTCGCCGGAGAGTACGTCTTACGGCGCCGCAGAGCAGGCTGGGCGCTCCGCGCCACGGGGTCTGACGAGGAGTCTGCACGCAGGATCGGGTTGCGGATCGATTTGATATATCTCCTGGGTTATGTGGGATGCGCCATCTTTACTTCTTTCGGTGCCGTTATGCTTATGGCCCAGATCGGCGTCGGCGATCCATCGCAGGGTGCGAATTATACGCTTTCCAGCATTACAGCGGTGGTTCTTGGTGGTACGAGTCTGCGGGGCGGCCGTGGTACATTTGTCGGAAGCATGCTCGGTGCACTGCTCTTGACGGAGGTGCTGAACGTTGTGTCGTTCTTGGGTCTATCGCAAACATATCAGTATGTCTTCCAAGGTACGCTGATTCTCGCTGCGGCGGTCATCTATGTAACGGCACGCGGACGTGGGGGTGCGTCTATACTCGAGTGGAAAGCGAGATAATGTGGCATGATTTCTAGATGAAGGTAATGAAATGGTTTCGAGTGGTGTGAATATTAATCCTCATCGTCTTGCTGGTCGCGTGGTGATCGTCACCGGCGGCGCATCAGGGCTTGGCGAAGGTATTGCCAGGCGGGTAGCGGCGGAAGGTGCATATGTCGTCATTGCCGATATCGACGGCGCAAAAGCTATGCGTTTTGCGGAGATTCTGCATGATGAAGGGCTCTCAGCTCTAGGTGTTGCTGTGGATGTCGCTGATCGTGCCGATACACGCGCGATGGTGGACGCGGTGACGGGTGCCCTCGGCAGGATCGATGTTCTTTTCAACAATGCCGGTTTCAATAAGCCGTTGCCGTTCATGGATGTCGATGAGGCAAATTTCAACAGCATCATGCGCGTTAATGCCCTTGGTGTGATGATTGGTATGCAGGAAATTGGGCGCCAGATGATCGCGCAAGGAGAGGGTGGCAAGATCATTAATACGGCCTCGATTGCCGGACGGCAGGGCTATGCAGAGTTTGCACCCTATTGTGCTAGCAAAGCGGCTGTTATCTCTCTGACACAGGCAGCTGCACGCGAGTTTTCGCCCCACAAGATCACTGTCAATGGGATTGCACCTGGCGTTGTGGTCACCCCCCTTTGGGACGGGTTGGAGCAAGATATGATCGACAAGGGGGTGATCAAGGAGAAGGGCGAGTTTCTCAATTCATTTTCTGCCAACATTTTGATCGGCCGTCCTGCCACACCGATTGATCTCGCGGGGATTGCTGCTTTCCTTGCTTCCGCCGACTCCGACTATATGACTGGGCAGATCATTATGTGTGATGGTGGTATGGTCCTTGTCTAGACCGAAGTTTTCACTTTGGGATGACCTGATGGTCATGGGTTTCCCGGGGTAGAGTGAATTTCTACTCTCCTAATGTCTGCCCAAACGTCGCCTTGCCTACCGTTCTTACTGATCTGCCTGATGGAAGATCGAATAATCGCCCTGATGCCGGCTATCTTCACCCCATGGCAAGGGGGGCGCCGGTGTGATTGCGGACCTGTTCCGGCGTGACCCCC
>NZ_AFPR01000526.1:0-986 GCF_000219295.1 Acidiphilium sp. PM | reverse complement strand
GCCTCCTCGACGCGGCGAGTGGAACCTCGGCCGTTGCTGGAGCGACGCGGCCACCACCGCCGGTAGCGGCGCCCCCGCTGCCCTTAGCCAGTTTCTTGGTTCGGCTGGAGCGCTGTTTCTCCGTCCCGGCCTGATCGTCCGCTCGGCGTCGCGCGCAGCCGCGGTCAAGAATGGCCGCAGGCCACCGCGTAGCGGCGCGCAGCGTTACTTGACGGCGGCGAGCACGGCGCCAGGCTAGAGGCAGGCGGGCTGAGCAGCCGCGTCCGCAGTCCGATCGCGCCTTGGCGCGGCAATGCGGTGCCCGCTCTACACGCGACACCCTGATTGCGCGGAGAATCGCCATGGCAAACAGCGACGTCTTCACCCTCGGCCTCGGCCTGACCCCACCCTGGCGCGTGGTCGACCAGCGGCTGGAGACTGACCGCCAGCCGAACGAGCTGCATCTGGCCGTCGCCGCCGACCCGGGCGCCCGCTTCCCCTGCCCAAGCTGCGGCCGGCTGTGCAAGCCGCACGATTGGAAGGAGCTGAGCTGGCGGCACCTCAACTTCTTCCAGCACGCCTGCATTATCGAGGCCCGCGTGCCGCGCACCGACTGTCCGGAGCACGGCGTGCTGCGCATCACCGTCCCTTGGGCACGTCCGGACAGCGGCTTCACGCTGCTGTTCGAGCAGGCCGCGCTGGCTCTGATGCGCGAGATGCCGGTCGCCGCTGCCGCGCGCATCATCGGCGTCACCGACCAGCGGCTGTGGCGCATCCTGCGGTTCTATGTCGGCCGGGCGATCGAGCGGCTCGATCTCAGCGGGGTCGAGGCGGTCGCACTCGACGAAACCGCGGCCAAGCGAGGCCACAGCTACGTCACCGTGTTCATTGACCTCGATGCGGCCGAGCGCCCGGTGCTGTTCGTCACCCCCGGCAAGGGTAAGGAATGCATGACCGCCTTCCGGGCCTTCCTGGCCGAGCACGGCGGCGAGGCCGGCCGCATCGCC
>NZ_AFPR01000527.1:0-2140 GCF_000219295.1 Acidiphilium sp. PM | reverse complement strand
CAGGATGAAGAAGGCGGCGAGCAGCGGGCCGAGGGACTGGCCGAAATTGCCGCCGACCTGGAAGATCGCCTGGGCGAGGCCGTGCCGGCCGCCGGAGGCGACGCGGGCGATGCGCGCCGATTCGGGATGGAAGATCGACGAGCCCATGCCGAGCAGGCAGGCGCCGGCCAGCAGGATGTCGTAGCTCGGCGCCCAGGCGATGGTGACGATGCCGGACATCGACAGCGCCATGCCGACCGGCAGCGAGTAGGGCATCGGCCGCGCATCGGTATAGAGGCCGACGAGCGGTTGCAGCAGCGAGCCGGTGGCCTGGTAGACCAGGGTGATCAGGCCGATCTGCGCGAAGTTCAGGTGAAAGCCGCCCTTGAGCAGCGGGTAGACCGCCGGCAGCAGGACCTGCAGCATGTCGTTCAGCAGGTGGCAGATGCTGACGCCGACGAGCACGGCCATGGCGGTGCGGCCGGTGGCCTGGGGGCGGGTCTGGACGGTGGCGCTCACGTGTGGGTCTCCCGGACGGGGAGCGGTTATGCCATGAAAATGCGCGCGAGGCCTCTCGCCCGGCGCAATCATGCCATGCTAGCGGAGGGACATGGTCAAGTTCCGTTTCGCACCCTCCCCCACCGGTCATCTGCACGCGGGCAATGCGAGGCTCGCGGTGGTCAACGCCCTCGCCGCGCGGGCGATGGGCGGGACGCTGCTGCTGCGCATCGACGATACCGACCGCGAGCGCTCGAAGCCGGAATACGAGGCGGGGATCGAGCAGGACCTGCGCTGGCTCGGCATCGGCTGGGACGAGATGGCGCGGCAGTCCGACCGGATGGACCGCTACGCGGCGGCGGCGGAGCGGCTGAAGGCGGCGGGGCTGCTCTATCCGTGTTTCGAGTCGGAGGAGGAGCTCGCGGCGAAGCGGGCGCTGCGGGCGAAGCGGCATCTGCCGCCGGTGTATGACCGGGCGATGCTGAGCCTGACGGCCGGGCAGCGCGCGGCGGCGGAGGCGGGCGGCAAGCGGCCCTATTTCCGGTTCAAGCTGTCGGACGGGGCGGTGGCGTGGAACGACCTGGTGCTGGGGCGGCGGGAGGTGGCGCTCGGCACCGTGTCCGACCCGGTGCTGATCCGCGCCGACGGCACGCCGCTCTATACGTTCACCTCGGTGGTGGACGATCTGGAGCTGGGGGTGACGCATGTGGTCCGCGGCGAGGATCATGTGACCAACACGGCGGTGCAGATCGACCTGATGCGCGCGCTGGAGCCGCGGCGGGCGGTGCCGGCGTTCGGGCATCTGCCGCTGATTTCGGACGTGACGGGCGAAAAACTGTCGAAGCGGGCGGGGAGCGTTTCGGTGCGGCAGTTCCGGCGCGACGGGATCGAGGCGATGGCGCTGGTCTCTTACCTGGCGAGGCTGGGCAGCCGGCGCGACCCGGAGCCGCTGACGCTGGAGGAGCTGGCGGGGACGTTCGACCTTGGCGATTTCTCGCGCGGGGCGCCGCGCTTCGATCCGAAGCAGTTGCTGGCGCTGAACCGGCGGGTGCTGCATGGGCTGCCTTTCGAGGCGGTGGCCGAGCGCCTGCCCGAGGGGTGCGGAGAAAAATTCTGGATGGCGGTGCGGGGGAACCTGGACCTGCTGTCGGAGGCGCGGCTGTGGTGGGCGGTGGTGAGCGGCGAGATCGAGACGCCGGCGCTGCCGGAGGCGGCTTCGCTGCTGCGCGCCGCGTTGGAGGCGTTGCCGCCGGAGCCGTGGGACGAGACGACCTGGAAGGGATGGACCGGGGCGGTGGCGGCGGCGAGCGGGGCGCGGGGCAAGGCGCTGTATCTGCCGTTGCGGCTGGCGCTGACCGGGGAGAGCCACGGGCCGGAGCTGGCGGCGCTGCTGCCGCTGATCGGCCGGGCGCGGGCGGCGGCGCGATTGGAACGCGCCGCGGGGTAATCGGCGCGCGCGGATGCGTCCGGCGGCGGGGGCCGTCGGGAGAAAAAAACAGATTGCGTGTGGGGTCAGGCCGGTGCGGGCGGGGCGCGCGGGCGGCGGATCGGATGCGTGCCGCGTCGGGCCGGGCGGTGTGGCCGGGTCGGCGGGTCGGCGGCGACCGGGGCGCCGGGTGCGCGGGGGCGGCGGGCGCGAGATTGCGGTGCGGGGAGCAAAATC
>NZ_AFPR01000528.1:0-9248 GCF_000219295.1 Acidiphilium sp. PM | reverse complement strand
CCCTCGCCGCGGCGCGGGATGCGCGCGACGAGGCCCGGGCCGGGCTGCGCGCCGGTCGCGATCCCTCGCTGGTCCGCAAGCAGCTGCGCGCCCAGGCCGCGAATGACGACCGCAAGTTCGAGAAGGTCGCGCGCGACTGGCATACGCTGAACAAGTCCCGCTGGACCGAGCGCCACACGACGGACGTGATGATCAGCCTCGAGCAGATGGTCTTTCCGCTCCTCGGCAATGTCGACGTCGCGGAGATCACGCCGCCGATGGTCCTCGACGTGATCCGGCGAATCGAGGCGCGCCCGGCGCTCGAGACGGCACGCCGGGTGCGCCAGCGGATGTCGGCGATCTTCCTGTTTGCAATGGGGCTTGGGCTCGCGACGACCGACCCGGCGGCGGTGATCCAGAAGGCGATGGCGCCGATGACCAAGGGCCGGCAACCGGCCCTGGTCACGCTGGAGGAAGCAAGGGAAGCGCTGGCTGCTTGCGAGGCGATCCCGGCGCATCCGGTAACAAGGCTGGCGATGCGTTTCCTCGCGCTGACCCATGTCCGGCCCGGCGAAGTTCACGGCACAAAGTGGACCGAGTTCGAGGGGCTGGAGGGAGACGAACCGCTCTGGCTGATCCCCGCCCCACGGATGAAGATGAAGGAGGCGCACAAGGTTCCGCTGAGCCGGCAGGCGGTCGAGGTGATCGAAGCGCTGCGGGAGCTGACCGGGCGGATGCCGTTCGTCTTTCCCAACGGGCGGAACGCGCACAAGCCGATGTCCGAGAACGCCCTGGGGTATCTTCTCAACCGTGCGGGGTATCACCAGCGGCACGTGCCGCATGGCTGGCGGGCAACATTCTCCTCGATCATGAACGAGCGGTTCCCGGCTGACCGGGCGGTGATCGACCTGATGCTGGCGCATGCCCCGAAGGACAAGGTCGAGGCTGCTTATAATAGAGCAAAGCATCTGAAGCGGCGGCGGGAGCTCTCCCAGATCTGGGCCGACCTGCTGCTGGAAGGCATGCGACCGGCGCATGAGATCGTCGCCGGCCCCAAGCGGTAATCTCCTTCCCCGCCTCAACAGGCCGGATCGGCGGCGACGGGAAGGGTGTCGATCCAGGCGTCGATCTCGGACTGGCGCCAGCGAACGCACCCTGTTCCGAGGGCACGCGGACGCGGGAAGGTCCCCTCCTCGATCCGGCGGTAGATCGTCGAGCGGCTGAGCTTCACCTGTTCGATCACCTCGGGCAGGCGGAGCAGAACGTCGGACATCATGTGTCTCCTTGAGAAAGTGAGACACCCCAAGGAGAACAGTTTCGTCGCCTGCGCACATCGGGCGGTGAATGGGCCGGGGGCTTGACGGCGACGAAATTTTTGCGGCCGGTTTTGGCCCGCTCGCTTGAAGCGGTCATGGGCGATTTTCCGCTTGACGGCTTCGTCGCCTGGGCAAGGTCTGGCTTCAGATTCCGGACAAGTTGCTGATTTACCGTTATTTTTCGGCGTTAATGTCTCCAGGCGACGAACGGGGTTTTGCCGGTCAAGCAGTATTTCGCTCCGGGCATAAAAAATCCCCGCCCCGCATGGTTGCGGGACGGGGGGAGCAAAAAGGTTCAGCGCGCGCCGGGGGCGCCGAGGCCGCGGGCGAGATGCTTGCGGTGCTCGGTGACCTGGTCGCCGAGTTCCTCGACGAAGAGCTCGAGCGCCAGCAGGTCGGCGAGCAGTTGCCGCTGCACGCCCTCGACCTTGGCGAGGTCGCCGGAGGTCTCGATCGCGGCCCGGAAGCCGCGCGTGGCGCCGGACAGGGCGTCGAACGCGGTCTGCATGCCGGCGCTGGTGCGGGTGAGCGCAAGACGCGCGCGCAGTTCGGCGCGCACGGCGTCGAACAGTGTGTGGTCTGACATTGTGGATGGTGTCCTTGAAGAGGCCCGGGCCTGGCCGGGCGGAGCAGAGCTCCGTGCGCAGGTCGGGGCGGCGAGCTCAAGGAGGCTCGGGCTGGCCCGGGCGTCGGGGATGACCTGCCCCCAATAAGTAGTGATTTGTTGTTTTATTTCAATGGCTTAGTCTGGCATAAACCGAACAATTTCAATCGCTTGCCCGATGGCCGAAGCGGGTTCGGGCCCGCAGGCGGAGTTCGTCGCGCTCGGCCTCGAGCAGGTTGGTGGCCAGCCGGGCCGCCTGACGCATCTCCGCCCGGCGGTAGTGCCGGTCGACCACGCCCTCGCCCACACCGAGCACGGCGGCGGCAAGGCCCGGGCGGTCCGGGGCCAGATCGGCAAGTGCTGTGGCCATGCCGTGGCGGCTGACATGGGTGCCGCTCTCCTTGCCAAGCTTTTGTGCCGTCACCCGGCGGAACATCTGCATGATGCCGGCATAGCGGAACCGGGTGCCGTCGGGGTTTCGCCAGAACCAGCGATCATCCTCGCCACGGACCATGCGGGGGCGGGTCGCATCGAGATGGTGCCGGAACGCCGGGAGCAGATGATCGGGCACGGCGCACTCGAGGGGCTTGCGGTTCTTGGTCTCCCTCGCCGAGAAGCGGAGCAGGATGTCGGCGCCGTGATCGAAGACATTCACGCCGAGGCGCATCAGGCTCAACGTGCCGATGCGGATC
Source organism: Acidiphilium sp. PM (assembly GCF_000219295.1). Taxonomy (NCBI): domain Bacteria; kingdom Pseudomonadati; phylum Pseudomonadota; class Alphaproteobacteria; order Acetobacterales; family Acidocellaceae; genus Acidiphilium; species Acidiphilium sp. PM. The sequence goes on along the minus strand of NZ_AFPR01000528.1, from coordinate 6,657 downwards.
GGCAGGGCGGCGAGCAGCAGGCAGATCAGCCCGTTGCGATACATCCGCAGAGCGTCCTCATCGGTCGCGGGCAAGGCATTCGCGCTGGCGATCAGGTCCCACCCGAGTGCGGTGAGCACACGGGGATCGAGGATCTCCTTCTCGGCCTCCTCGGGGTCGTCCTCGAACCAGTCATTGATCGAGACCCCGCCGGGCCGGGTCAGCCAGCCGAGATCCTGCGCCGGCTGCATAATCCTGAGCGCGGTGCGCAGGTCGAACAGGCGCACCCTGATCGAACCGGCGGCATTGCCACGCGCGGCCAGTGTGTCGACAAAGGATGCCACGTGGTCCGGCGTCACCAGGGCGGCGGGATCGTCAGCCGCGATGTCGATCCCGGCTTCGGCCAGCACGACGAGATAGGCGCCCCAGGCGCGGGCAGCGTTGCGGATGCTCAGCGGGCGGAGTGTGTCGGCGTGCCGGGGCCGGGCCAGCCGGCTGGTCCGCGGCGCGATCCCCGCCGCCCACAGGGCGCGATGCGCCGCCGGCCAGCTTGGCTCCGGCAGCACGCGGCGCGGCTTTTGCGCCTCGTCATGGACCTTACGCCGCGCCATTGCCGGCCCCCTTGGCCTTTGCCCCGTTCGTTCCGGTTGTCCCGGCGTTGCGACCCTTCCGCCGTCGTGCCCTGACCCGGTCGCGTGCACCGGCGAAGCGCGCCTGGGAACGGTTCGCCTCGATCCGGTCCAGTTCCAGAAGGCGTGACGCCTCGCGCACCGCGAAGATCATCTCCAGCCCGCAGTAATAGGTCATTGTCGTCTTCGGCGAGGCGTGGCCCAGCACGCGGGAGACCAGCTCATACGCCCCCGGTATCCGCTTGAGCAGCCGCCAGGCGGTCAGATGGCGGACGAGGTGCAGGTTGAAGTCGGTCCCCAGTTCGCGCTCCACCCGGGTGGACAGCTCATTGGCGAAGTCGCCCGGATCGCGATGACGGTCACCAAGACCGGGGAACAGGAACCGGTTGTCCCCGCCGGCCAGCAGCGGGCGATACTTGCTGATATACGTCCCGATCATCGCGGCGACGCGCGGTGTAAAATCCCAGACGATCGGCTGCTTGCGCGTCTTCGTCGCCGCGGCCGGGATATCGAGACCGGTGACCGCACTCGTGCGATGGTCGATGACCAGGTGCCGTTCGATCTCCAGTTCGATCAGGTTGCGCCGCCGCAGCGGCACGGCGAGCAGGATCTCCAGCGCCGTCGCATACATCGCGACCAGCGCCGCATCGCGCGGCCGCAGCTGCAGCTCCGGCAGGCGGCGCATCCATTCGGCGGGCAAATGCAGCAGCATCGCCAGCGTGTCCGGCTCGTTGAGCGCGCGCAGCTTGCGGGCGACGGTCTCGTTCATCGTCCCCTGCGTCTCCGGCCGGACGGCCGCGCGCAGGTGCAAGATCTCCTCGATCTCGGCCTCCGGCAGGCCGACGTGATGCACCGCGATCATCCGCAGCACCTCGGCAAGGGCAGCCACATAGCCGGAGGTGGGATCGCCTTCCGCCCCGTCGGCGTCGCGCCGCCCGGCTGCGGTCATGCGGGCCCTGAGCCGGTTGAGATGGAATTCGAGGATCTGCCGCGGTCGCTCCGGCGGGCTCACCAGGTCGCGCAGGCTGGTCATGCTCTCGAGCGGCACCCCCTGCTGGAGGAGTGCCGCCGCGGCCGCGCGGATCTGTTCGGCGCGCGTCTTGATCGTGCGCGGGCTCTGCGCCCGGCTGCGCGGGGCTTTTGCGCCGCGCCCGTCCTGCCCCGCTGCCCTGAAGACCGCACCGGGTGCGCGATACACCCCGCCAAGGCGATGGCCGCGCAGCCCGTCGAGGAAGCGGTCCACGTCCTGCTGGAAGCTGTCGGGGAAGCGGTCGAGCGGCGTGGTGAATTCGTCGCGCATGCCCGGGCGGCGCAATTCGACCTGCGGCCAGCCGGGGATCTCCCGCATCGCCCAGGTCCAGTTCGACGCTGTGCGGCGCACTAGTGCCGGAATGTCGTCCGTCAGGGTGACGTCGTCGAGCCAGAAAGCAAAGTCTTCCAGCGCATGAGTCGTGACCTCCTCGGGAGCGATCAGCACCACTGTCAGGAAGCGGAAGAAGCGCACCAGCCCCCGCTTGCGTTCGGGCGGCTCGATGCGGTCCATCAGCTCCTGCCAGGCCGGCGCGAGCGTGTTGAGCCCGGTGCCGGTCTCGGCATGAACGCCGAGGCGGATCAGGATCTGGCGCAGATGGCTGACCACATCCCCGAAGCGGCGGTCCGCCAGCCCGTGAAAGGCCGGCGGCTTCCGCCACAACACCGCGTTGAGGTGCCCGCAGCGCCAACGCTCCGCGACGGGCGCAATCCCGGTCTCCGCCTCCATCCGCCGGACGATGCCATCGGCGACGTTGAAGCTCGACGCCCAGTTCCGTCGCCGGGACTCGGGGATATCGTGCCATGATACGATCGTGGCCCGGATCGCCTCGGTGCTGAGATCGCCGATCATGGTGACTCCACGCCTGGCCGCCCCGCTGTCGTGGGCGTGGGAGCCATCGGGAGTGTGGCTTCTGGACGTCATGAAACCCTCCGGAACGTCATGTGGCAGGGCGAGGCTATGTGCAGCGTATCACGCGGAGGGACGGCTATCAACTTACAGCATAGGCAATCGCCCCTATGCGTTATCTCAAAATAGATGACTGTTTTAGAACGATTCGAATGACCGAAAATCGCGCCCGCCCCGGTCATTGTTCCGCACCATCCGGATCGCTGACGCCGGCCGTTCCGAGCAGCGCGCTGATCGCGGTCTCGGGCACGAACGGGGTGCGCCCGATCCTGACCACCGGCAGCCGTCCCGTCGCAATCCACCAGCGGATCGTCCGCCGCGCCCGGCCGAACAGCGCCGCCACCTCGCCGATATCCAGAAACCCCGGCACCGCGCGCTGGCGCGCTTGCCGCCCAGGCGACCCACCGCCCGCTTCGTCAGTTGCCCCCAACCCAGCCGGATCGGATGCATCGTTCGTCAGTCTCGCCATCTCACGCCCCCATGTTTGCTCGACTGCGCGAGTATCGGAGGGCTTCGTCGCCTGCACGACCGCGGCGCGTTGCAGCGCTCGAACGAGGCCTCGATGCGCGCCAGATTGGCCGCGCGCGGGCCGCAAATGATTTTTCGCCCTGGTTTTGGAGGAAAAGACTGGGAAAATCCGACCATGGGCGGGGGGGAAAAGCACCGGAGACCCGGGTGGCCTCCGGCTGGATGCTCGCTGCCTCATCCTCCCCATCCCCGCCGGGGGGCGGTGTAGAGTTATATTGGGTTCAGGAATTGAACCCTTGGGGGGCCCGGGGTGCGGAACAGCGAGGCATCAATCGAGGACATAGAGATGCGGATCGCCTTTCCGCTTGCCGCCCTTGTGCACCTGCCGGATCAGCTTGAGTTCCTTCAGCGTGGCGATCGCCTTGCGATAGCGGCGCACCGTCCATTTCTTGAACATAGCGTCCCTCTCCATCGCCTTGGGCGCGATGGCGAACCGCTTGCCGGGCTCCGCGCCATGGCTGAACTGTAGCCGGAGCAAAAGCATGAGCGCATCCGCGCCACCAGGATGGGCGCGGAGCGCATCGAACGTCTCGGCGCGGGTGATTATGGCCTGTTCTCCAGCGCCGAGGAGGCGGCCTTCGCTCTTGTAGCGCCAGACCGATGCCGCGACCTTGCGCACCTCCGCGAGGTCAAGCGGCGGGTCGTACGTCTCGTTGATCGCAACCGCCTTCCGGACAAGTGCCTCCTCGTCGGACACGGTGAGCGCTTCCCGCCTCAGCGCGGCGAACAGGCTCTGGTTGCGGGCGCCATCAACAACCCGACCGGCTGGCGGCTGATCGGGCATCCGCTCGACCTGCGTGCGTTGCGGCGTGCGTTGCCGCTTGATCTCCGCACATTGGCCGTCCTGCGGGCTGTCCTTGTGGGTGCCGCCGGATCGGGGACGGAATGCGATAATCCGCGCCCCATGCTCGCCGAGCGGTGCGCCCGGCCTGATCGGCGGCAGGATCTCGCGCAGTGACCAGTCGCCCTCCAGGAACCGATAGGCCCTCTGCTGCCCGGCCAGGATGCGACCACTGGGCGGGCCAACCACAAAGCCACCATGCCCCTTGAAGTCACCCTTGATGTCGCCGACCCGGAACGGCCCGCATCGCTCGCCGGAAGAGCGAAAATAGAGGTGCAGGCCGCCACTCGGGGTGGTCACCACGATCGGTGTCTCGCCGAACAGCTCGTAGAGCTTGAATAAACACCCGGGCGTGTCGCAATCGACCACCGTGACGCCGGACAGCCCGGTGATGATGCCGAGATTGGCCGCGCCGAACGCTGGGCGCGCCGCCCATCCAGCGACGACCTCCATGCCCGGCTGCGACTTGAAGTTCCCCCATTTGATCAGGGGGCGCTTGCCGGACGGGTCATCAGCACCGCCGCACGGAATGACAGCGAACCCATGCGAGGCAGCCCGGACGGCCATCGAGTAAAATGGTCCAAACGACTGCTTTTGCGGTATTTCTACGGAATTATACCGATTCGCCAGATCCTGTGCGACGCGGTCATATTCAAGGACTTCGGAAGACATGAACAGCTCCAACTCAAGGGAGCAGCCACACTTTGCCACTTTCGTCGCCGCAGCGACATTTTCCGGCGTAGTCCTCCAACCACGGGAGTGCCTACCTCGATGCGAACGCTTCTATCGGCGCACACACCACAGACTGGTAGCGGGTCATTTGACCGTCATTTGACGGTCATTTGATCTCTATCACGCACTCCCTTCAGTTGGAGGTATTGGTCAGATGATCGGGGCCAAGTGGCCGCAGCCGCCGAACCATCTCGGCACTGTCGATCACACCGCTCCAGTGGGCGAGCAGCGGTTCGCTATTGGCACGAATCCATCGGATGGCAGCAGCCTCGACGGCCGGGTCCAGCGGACCCGAGATGAGATGCGGCTCGGGTAGGACGCCAAGGATAGCGGCGTTCGCCGGGTCCATCCGTTCACTCGGCGAGGTCGCGATCAACACGACCGCCTCCTGATCGGCCTTCAGGATCGTCGGCAGCCAAATCGTGCTCGCGAGGCCGGTGGACAACGGAAGCAGGACGGCTGTCGTCCAGAGATCAGCGTCCTGCTCCCGCCATCTGTCGTTATGTTCGGCGTAGATGGCCTCTGCGTAACTCAACATCTTGGGGCTGCCGTTTATGGCGTCGTCGTCTAGGAATCCAAGGTGCGGCGGCGAGAGACTCACCGTCTTTGAGATCGCCACGGCAACTTCTTTGTAATCCAGACCGTCTTTCTTGAATTTCTCAACAAACGCCCCCGCGATTGGCAAGTGCGCGAGAGGACAGTGGCCGCCGTCTGCGAGCCGGAGGATGATCTGCAGCTCATAGGAGGTCAGGGTCAGTTCGCCACCGCGCCATGAGATGTGATGCCGATCATGGTCAATTCCATACACGCCGTTCGTGTTCATCGTGCTGTCATCCTTCAAGGGTACGAAGTCGTCCACCATCAGCCTGGTGGCCGGTGTGGCTGCGTATCCTGCAGTAGTTAGCGCCGCAAAAGTTTGGGCAGGCCAACGAAATGAAAATTGCGACCGGTCGGGCGCACCAACGAATAATTGGACGTCGCGCCGGACGTCGGCTCTCGGCAGTGCCCGGCTCTCCGAGACTTCGAAATCACGCCGTCAAACCTGGCGCAGGCCACACTCGCCTAGACGACCCCGAGATCTCCCGCATAGCAGCTCCGGAGTACCCCGTTGCCTCTCCTTCGGCTGTATCTGTCCGATCATCGTTCACGGTTTGAGGAACAGGAACGTCGGCAGACCGTCCGGCAAAGGACAACTACCGACGGTAATTCAAACGTGTCCTAACGAATCTGTTTATACCGTGCGGTCGTCGGACCTATGCATCTTTTTGTTGACGGATTGGAAATCTGTGGTTCCTTCTGGCTATGCAAGAGATCATCCAGCGTATGGTGAGCGGCGGATCGCGTGGTCGGACAAGGCGCTCAGCCAGTCAGAATGACACAACCTCCTGCCCGAGGCTGCCGCCGAAAGATTTGTGCGCGCACGCGTCTTCGAACGATGAGCTTCAAAAGACATGGGACAGCTGGGTCGGAAAAATAGATCCTGCGGCGATCTGCATGCATGGGCGCATCAGGCTACTCGCGGGCCAGCCAATGGGAAAAGCATGAATACACTTATGAACTCCAATCAAGCAGGCGCAGACAAGCGTACGCCGCAAATGCTGTCTCGGTATTCCGACGCCCAGATCGAGGACATCTTGCTCATGGCGCGGTTTCTGGCTCCAGACGACCTCGATAAGGGCAACGATGCGCACAGAGAGGTTTGGTACGGCCCTGGTCGGCCTGACTGGTTCAATTCCGACACGGATTTCGTCGCTACACTCCGGCGTTCGATGCCTCCCGAGGAACTCGACCGCCATCTTGATGAGATGAAGGCGGCGATCTCCGGCGAGATTGCTGCGATGTGGGAGCGCGAAGAGAAACGTCAGCTCGCGAAGAAGCCCCGGCACGAGAGGAATCAGAGAGATAAACGGGAGCGACAGAATGGACGATGATGGCGTGGCGCGCACCACTGTTGACCGCGTTGAGTTCCGGTCGAACTCGTGCTCCACGACGGATGCGGCTCGCCGGAG
>NZ_AFPR01000529.1:0-1407 GCF_000219295.1 Acidiphilium sp. PM | reverse complement strand
GGATGATGGGCGCGGCCCAGCGCGACTGCGCCCGCCTCGCCGCGCCCCGCGTCCTGCTGATGTATGGCGGGCATGACGATGTCATCCCGCCGCACGCCACCGCCGCCTGCTGGCGCGCCATTCCGCGCGGCGCCCGCGCAACCCTCGCCTGGTATCCCGCCGGCGATCACCTGATGCTGCTCGACCATGAACGCCGCACCCCGATCGGCGACATCCTGTCCTTCCTCCGCCACAACCGCCGCCCGCTCCCCTCCGCCGCCGCGACCGACGCGATGATCTTCCTCGCCGAGCACTGACGCGCCGGCCCGCTTGCGCCGCCGATCATCGTTGCGATGCGGGCCTAAAAGACATATGCTGTCAGAAAACGCGACAGCGCGTCATCAAACCGTCACATATCTCCAGTCAAGGCAGCACGAAACACGCTCATGGCTTCGCCGAGGTTCCTGCCCCGCAGCGCGCTGAGCTACGCGTCGGCGGAGATGTCGCTCGCCCGCCGCCTGTTCCTGCTGTCGCTGGAGGCGATGTGCGGCATCTCCCGCGCCAATCGCTGCTATGCCGCCTGGCAGTCGCTGCTGGCCGGAGCGGAAGCGCGGCCGATGAACCGCCTGCTCGAACTTCTCGACATCGCGCTGAACGTGCAGGCGCCGCGCTGGCCGGTCGAGCACCCGCCCGGCCGCCGCCTGGTCATGATCGCGAACCACCCGTTCGGCATCGCCGACGGCATCGCCATCCTCGCCCTCGCCGAGCAGCTCGACCGTCCGGTCCGCATCCTCATCAACAACGACCTGCTGCGCGTCCCCGAGATGGCGCGCTACGCATTGCCGATCGACTTTTCCGAAACGAAGGAGGCGCTGCGCCGGAATCTCGAAAGCCGCAAGGAGGCGCTCGCCTGCCTCGATCGCGGCGAGACGGTGGCGGTCTTCCCGAGCGGCGGCATCGCGACGGCGCGCAACCCGTTCGGCCGCGCCGAGGACCTGCCCTGGAAACTGTTCACCGCGAAGCTGATCCATCTCGCCCGGGCGGATGTGCTGCCGGTCCATTTCCCCGGCCAGAACAGCCCGCTGTTCCACGCGGCGAGCCGGGTGAGCATGTTCCTCCGCCTCTCGCTGATCGTGCCCGAGGCGGTGCGCCGCATCGGCCTTCCGCTCAAGGTGCGGATCGGCGAGGTGATCCCCTACGAGCGCCTCGCCGCCATCACCGACCGCCACGCGCTCACCGCCCTGCTCCAGCTTCACGTCCTCGCCCTCGCCCCGGAACAGGCGCGGCGACTCCGTTAGATTTTCTCACGCCACCGCTGCGGCGAAAAAGCGATTGCCCACCCCCGCCCCTCCATGGTCTTTTGCTCGGCATGAACCTGGCCGCCCGCTTCGCCGCCATCCTCCACGCCCTCTGCGCCGCTGTCGCCAT
>NZ_AFPR01000530.1:0-15704 GCF_000219295.1 Acidiphilium sp. PM | reverse complement strand
AAATTCAGTGCGGATGTTCGTATCCAAACATCAACTACACTTGATTGCAATGAAAACGAATCTTCCCTTTACACGAATATTTTCTGGCTCCTGGATGCATGGTAGAACAATTCAAGCAAAGACCGAGCGAATTGATTTTTCAAAATCAAGAGCGAATCAACGGCTTACACTCGGGGTGATCACGACCATTGATGCTTGGCCTGAAACCGTCGAACTATGCCAAGACATGGCAAGCCACATCTGCGAAGCCATCGTTGTTCTCGACACCGACGACTCAAATTTGGCTAAATACAAGGAAGCGCAGCTACAAGCAGCGCTTGATGACGGCATCAATTTGACGCGCGCCCGAGTTCTGGCACGAGAACTCGATAACAATTTTGCCGCTCAGCGAAATCATATTCAGAACGCCGCCAACACAGGTTGGGTAATTCAACTCGATAGCGACGAACGTCTTACTCCGTCAGCTAAGCGGCTTCTCTCCACCATCATCGACGATGCCGACCGTAACGGTTGGTCTGCAATTGCGTTGCCGCGTCGCAATCTTGTCGACGGCGTCCTCTCAGCTCTATACCCAGACATCCAGTATAGGCTGCTAAAAAAAAATATCCACTTCACACGATCAGTCCATGAATATCCCGATCTAGCAGGAAAATCGAGCTTCGTTTTTCTTTCTGCGGAAATACTACACAACATCGATGGCTCCCGCCTGAGCCGGCGCGAGGCCATATATGAGGGTATTCAACTGGGTGCCGGCAGACCACGCGATACGACGTTATTACGGACCACATTAGAGGTAGACGTTAAGTTACCAGAAATCGACGACGGGCATTTCTGCCTCTCCAACAGCATGAAAGCCCATTGACGATGCGGACCTTTCCTTCCGTAACTGCCGTCGTTCTTAACTGGAACAAATCTGTGGAGACTCTTACTTGCTTGCGATCCCTGGAGACACAGACCTGGACGAGACTAAAGTTGTTGGTGGTGGATAACGGCTCATCTCCCGAGCAACTTGAGCAATTATGCGCAGGTCTAGGCAGAGCAGAACTCATTCGCAACACGACGAATCTCGGCTTTACCGGCGGAGTCAATATAGGTTTAACACGCGCTGCAGCGGACGGAGCCGACTATATCTGGCTGGTCAACAACGACCTAATAGCGCCACCCCAAACACTGGAACAACTCGTATCTGCGGTAGAGGGCAAACCAGAGATCGGGCTAGTCAGCCCTGTGATCCGCAACGCAGACGCAGGAGATGAGATCGAGTTCTGCGGTGGTTTGTGGCGTGAAGACAACACATTTTCAACGACTTCCGATCTCAAAACGTACTTTAAATGGCAGGCAGAATACCCCGACAGAATCTGGCTGGTTGGTACCGCTTTGATGATGAGCAGGCATGTTTTTGAGACCGTCGGGCTATTTGATAGCCGATTTTTCGCTTATTGGGAAGATAACGACTATTCAATTCGAAGTATTACAAGCGGCTTTAATAATGTTGTTGTCGATAGCGCTGATGTATTTCATAGATCTGGAAATCAAAATGACAACCCCATATCGAAGCCACCCCATTATTATTATTATATTACAAGAAACGAAATTCTATTTCTAAAAAAATATGCTAGAATTGGCCTTACTCTTAAACTCACACTATGGGCATTGGATCGTCAACTCAGGCAGACGGAACGTCTTAAAGACCATCCCACGCTAGCGGAGGCAATACTTCTTGGCCTTTGGGACGGAATTTGCGGGCGAGTCGGTTCTTACGCGCCGGAGCGACAACTGTCCATGCTAGGACGTCTCGTGATCGGAACATGTCGCCGCATCGTCTTGTACACGTTTAAAAAATCACGATAGCTATTGAATGTATAGTTCACGAATTTTTTATACAATTTTAGCTGAAATGAGAAATCATGCCGATCATGATCGGCTAATTTTTTGTGTCAATCATCAATATTTGCCAGAACCCTCCATATATACTGAAATTGTATTGAAACTATTTAATCTATAAAACAGATACATATGACGTACAATGACAAATATTTCTGTATGGAATAAATCAAATTATGTCTATTAAAATATTGCCTAAGCCTCATCATGATTACATTGACTGTATCCGAGGATATGCCGTCCTGATGGTCATGACCAGTCATTATACCTACCTATTTCCGAATCTCCCCTATGCAGTACATAGAGTTTCTGTAATGGGGTGGTATGGTGTACAGCTATTTTTCATAACGAGTTGCTTAACGCTCCTTATGTCCTGGCATTATGAAGAAAAAACAAGAGGCCGAGCGGACCGGTTGTCATTTTTTATCCGTAGATTCTTCCGTATTGCGCCAGCATACTACATAGCAGGCATTCTTTATTTTTTCATAATTCCACCTAAAAATGGTTTTAATTTCACTCAAGCTCTTGCTACAATTACTTTTGTAAATACATGGCATCCATTGCTGACGCCGACAGTCAATGGCCGTTGGATCGTAGTTCCAGGCGGGTGGAGTATCGGAGTTGAATTCACTTTTTATATGTTATTTCCAATATTTGTACAATATATTCGCTCGCTGACGGCAGGAATTTATGTATTGATTATTACTTCGCTTATTGGAATTGCAATTAACCGCTGGGCCCTAGGTGTATTAAGCTTGGATTACTCTTATACGGCCGTGCATAATTTCTTGTTCTTCTGGTTTCCAAACCAAGCTAGTGTGTTCGTTTGTGGCGCAATTGTTTATTTTCTAATGCAAATGCCACGCTTAAATGAATTCGGACTCTGGCAGCCGATGATCACAGCAATAGCTGCCGTTGTCAGTTTCTTCTCGCTCGCATTTGTCCACTTAGGGAAATTTTTAGGTGCAGAGCCGATCGTGCCGGCTTCGTTGGCGGTGTGTCTGCCGCTCTGCGTTTTCGTGCTAGCTTTATCCCGGAGAAACTGTGGATTATTCGTGAACAGATACGCTGCGCAGATCGGAAGGGTTAGCTTCAGCGCATATCTTTTTCATTTTGCCGTATTGCGAGCTCTAGAGGCAACTCTTCCCAATAAATGGCTTCACGTCTCTGGGTTTCGGGCTATCGCTGCATTTTTGATGATATGGCCTATCGCAGCCTCGATGTCTTTTGCCGCAGCGTGGTGCTCTTATCACCTCGTCGAGCGACCCGGCATGGCTACCGGCAAGATGCTTATTCAGAGGATCAAACATCGACAAGCCGGCACTTGATGTCCTGCAGACCTCGAATCTGTCTGAACCACCCCGGGTTTGCCGGAGGCTCCAACTCCCAAATGGGATGGAGCCATGACGAGTCCGACGACGAACAAGTTTTCTGCTGAAGTCCGCGAGCGGGCGGTGCGAATGGTGCTGGAGCACGAGGGCGAACATCCGTCGCGCTGGGCGAAGCAGCCAAGGTTCCGCCTGCCTTGGCATGTGGAATGCTGCGGAGGGGGCGATGGTGTCGATAGCGGCGAAGTTTGGCTGCTCGCCGCATACGCTGCGTGAATGGGTGCAGAAGGCGGATCGCGACAGCGGCCGCTCGCCTGGTGTTCCGTCGGAAGTGTCGGCGAAGCTGAAGGCACTGGAACGCGAGAACCGCGAGCTTCGCCAGGCAAATGAGATCCTGCGCAAGGCGTCGGCCTATTTTGCCCAGGCGGAGCTCGACCGCCGGTTCAAGCCATGATCGCGTTCATCGATGATCATCGCGAGGCCTATGGGGTCGAGCCGATCTGCAGGGTGCTGCCGATCGCCCCATCGACCTACTACGAGCACGTAGCGAAGCGGGCCAACCGCGAGAGGCGGTCAGAACGTGCCCGGCGGGATGAGGCGCTTGAGGCGGATATCCGGCGCGTGTTCGCGGAGAATTTCGAGGTCTACGGTGCGCGCAAAGTCTGGCGGCAGTTGCGGCGGGAAGGACGCGTTGTTGCCCGCTGCACGGTGGAGCGGTTGATGCGGATCATCGGCCTGCAGGGCGTAATCCGCGGCAAGCCGGTCAGGACAACGATCAGCGACAGGGCGACACCCTGCCCACAGGACCGCGTCAACCGCCAGTTTCAGGCGCCGGCGCCAAACATGCTCTGGGTCTCCGACTTCACCTATGTCGCGACCTGGCAGGGCTTTGTGTATGTGGCGTTCGTCATCGATACATTCGCCCGGCGTATCGTCGGCTGGCGGGTAAGCCGCACGGCGCATGCCGGCTTCGTCCTCGATGCCCTGGAACAGGCTCTTCACGACAGACGCCCAGTGCGTAGCGGCGGCCTCGTCCATCATAGCGACCGGGGCAGCCAGTATGTCTCGATCAAATACACCGAACGCCTGATGGAGGCTGGCATCGAACCATCCGTCGGAAGCGTCGGCGATAGCTATGACAACGCGCTCGCCGAAACCATCAACGGCCTTTACAAGACCGAGGTCATCCGTCGTCGCGGACCGTGGAAATCGTTGGAGGCCGTCGAGTTCGCAACCCTCGAATGGGTCGACTGGTTCAACCACCGACGCCTTCTCGAGCCGATCGGCAACATCCCGCCAGCCGAGGCCGAACAACGATATTTCGCCGCTATCGACCAGATGAAGTTCGCCGCTTAGCTTAACCCAAATGGCCTCCGGCAAACCCGCGGCGGTTCACTACGCTTTCCGCAGCAAATCCAACCGGAACTAGCAACGTCGGACGATGACCTCGCCTATCTTTGATGGCTTTCCCGATTCCAGCGCAATCCAAACAGCCAATTCCATCAAAAATGAGTCAGAGCCAAAATCCGACGCCGATTGACAGATCAGAACTTCGCAGTCAGCGCTGCGATGAACTGGCGCGGCGCGCCCGGCTGCACCAGGATCGCGTTCGCGGTATTTGCTCCAGCGGCATTGGTGCCGAAATACCCACCGGACGTAATATAACCGTTGTCGTTGTATTTCGTATCAAAGACATTGTTGATGTTGAAGGAGAGTTCGAGAACCTTCACCGCGTGCGACAGGCTCTGCGGCACCGGAATGTTCGCCGCGATCGACAGGTTGGCGACGTTGAATCCCGGCAGCTTGCGCGACGAGACGTTGTTGGTGTTGTTATTGAAGTAGTGCTGCGCGCCGGTGTACTGGTCGAGGAAGCCGAGTGTGACCAGCGTCGAGCCGATGAAGGTGCGGTAGTTCAGGCCGAAATTGAGCAGGATGTTCGGGTTATAGGCGATCGGCTCGTTATGATAGACGACGTTGCCGGTTTCGTATTGCAGATACTTGTTGTTGTCGAAGCTTGCATTGACGAAGGCGCGCCAGTGGAAGTTCGGCTCGACAGAAGCGTCGAGCTGCACGCCCTGCAGACGCGCATTCGCCGCGGCCAGCGAGGAATTGACGATGTTCGCGTGATAGATCGCGATCGCTTCGTTGGTCAGCGTATCGTTGAAATAGTTCAGGTTCAGCGTCGCGTGATGCAGGTAGGGCACATGGTCGCTGAACAGCTTGAGGCCGATCTCATAATCCCGCGCCTGGGTCGGCTTCAGGAACGACAGATTGGGCGAGGTCGACTGGTTGGCGCCGAACGCATTGTCCGTCGGGTTCTGGTAGGAGAGCGCCATGCTGCCGTAGAGCGCGGCCCACGGCACCGGCTCGTAGCGCAGCCCGATCGAGGGCTCGGCGCGGACAAAGGTCTTCGAGGCATCCGCGGCACCTACGGCATTCGTGCCGCCGATCGGCAAGTCGTTGTGGAAATCGGTATGATACGAAACCTCGGCAATGCCCGGCGTGATCGAAAAACCCCGGAAGGGGTGGATCGTGTCCTGAAGGAAGCCGTTGGCGTAGGTGGTGTAGAGGGTGAACTGCTGGATGCTGGCGGGATTCGCCTGCGTAGAGCCGCCGACGCCGAGATCGTTGTAGCCGCGATAGGGCGAGAAATACCGCTCGTAGATGACATAGCCGCCGAACTTGATGTCGTTATATGGCAGATGATAGTCGAAGAAGAGATTGTCGCCATATTGGTTGGTGGTCGGATAATAGTATTCGGCATTGGTCGCATTCGGCACATAGGCGGCACCGGACAGCGGGGAATTCGTGCCGTAATTGTTGATGCGGTAATGAACGCGATGCCCCCAGCGATACCAGATATTGTTGTGGAACGTCATGTTCTTCGACAGGGCAACCGACATCTTGCTGTAGAGGATCGTGTCGCGCACCTGCAACTGCTTGAACCAGATATCCGGTGTGCCGGTGCCGTAAAAGCCCGAGGTCTGTTGGCTGAACAGTGGCGAACCGGAATAGCCTGTTACCGTGACACCGGGGATCGGCGTCAGCGGAATGAAGTTCGGCCGCGGCGCGTATTCGACGTTGTTGTCGTTATAGACGGCGAAACTTAGCGAGCCGTTGGCGAAATCCTTGACCAACTTGGCATAGATCGCGTGCGACTGCGCCGGCCAGGAATAGTGCCCGACCGAAGTGCCGCCCCAGTAGCTCTTGGCGCCCGCGTAGCCGCCGGCAATAACGCCGCTCCAACCGTCATATTCACCGGTGTCGAAGATGAAATGAAGATTTTCGGTCTGCTGGCTGCCATAGGCGATGCCGACCTGGTAATGCGGGTGCTTGGTCGGCTGCACGGGAACGTAGTTGATCGTGCCGCCGACCGAGTCGAACCAGCGGGAGTCGGGATTGCCCGGCCCGTAGATGATATTGATGCCGCTGAATAGCTGGGTAATCGGGATTTCGTTTGAATCCCACTGGCCATTATGGGAAATCGTGTTGTTCATCGGAATGCCGTCGAACAGCACGGTAAGTCCGTTGCGTTCGGCGTCGCCATTTGTCGATGACCAGCCGACCTTGGAGCCGCGTAGCTGAATCTGATAGCGGGCGGTGTCGGAATTGCCGCCATAGCCGCGGATCTGCACGCCCGGCGCCGCCGACAACACACCGGCCGAACTGGTCGAGGGACCGAGCGCTTGGATGTCCTGGCGGCTGACCACGGCCTCGGACTGCGAGGACTTGAAGATCTTTTTCTTGGTGAGCTTGACGCTCGATTTTCCGAGATGAGTGTAGTAATCCGATGTCGCGGTCGCCGAGACCTGTCCGGCGCTGACGGTCTGCGCGGAGGCCCGTGGCAGGATGACAGCCAGACTCGCGCCAGCAAGCAGCAGGGTGCGCAATGTCGACCTTGCTGATTCGGAACGAACATATTTCATGATCAGACCTTCTCCCAGTTTGACGCAATGGCGGCAGCACCTCAGGCATCAGAGGCAGGCTGCGTTCGAATCTCGGTGGGGAGGTAGTCTTCGAGTTACAGTCTGTCACGTTATGTTTTGAAGTCAACGCGAACACGGTGACATCATTTTGAAATATTCGATTGCGATTTAGTCAGTCGAATGCGAGCCGGCGGATCGGGTTACCAGATCGATTTACACATTTTCTGAATAGGCCTGTCCGAGTGCCGAGGCGGGGCGTTCCGTCGCGTATGATGTGCGGCAAGGAGTTGCGTGGAGCGGCCGCCGTCAATGAGATGCGAGGTCAGCGTCTCATCGGCGGCGGACGCGGCGCGGACGCCCGGAGGCGTCAGGCCAGATGGCTGGTCTTCGCCCGTAGGTGCAGGCGAGCGCCTCCCGGCCGGTATAGCCCGCGACCGCCCCGGCCGGCCTCAGGCGTGAAGGGTCTTGAGAAAGGCAATGATGTCGAGTGCCTGCGCGCGCGACAATCGGCCCTTCCAGGCAGGCATTGGCCGATCGAGTCGGTCGCCATCCTCGTCGCGGGCATCGAGGATGGCGCGGACCAGAAGTTTCGTGCTGTGATGATAGGTATTTTCAAGCCCCGGCGCTTGCAGATCGGCCGAGACGGCCTTGCCGAAATGCAAGCCGCCGGCGCCATTGGCACGGTGGCATCCGCTGCAATGGGACACATACAACGCCTTTCCAGCGCTGACGCTGTTGGCATCCGCAAGACTTCCTCCGGCGAGCACGATCGAGAATGCAATTCCGGACAATACACGTTTCAGCATTTCAGACTCCAGTGTATTGAATAGCCATGACTTGGCGCGGCGAGATTCCGGGATCTGCAGGCGACGTCTGACTTGCCGAAATACCAGTTAACCGCGTACGTTTTCGTATCCGTAACAACGTCCTTCGAGTCAACCTGCCCGCGTGGGAAACGATCGGGCGATGATCATACGTAACTCACCGGAAGTCCTGGTGAATTCAGCGGCGACGGTTCAGTGCTCAATTTTCTTCGGAGACCCTTCAGAGAAATTTCACGGAATTGACTTTGTTATCGAATCCCACACGTAGGGCGCGGCGATGCCGACGACATCGGCGCAGAGCTTGCTTTCCGTGTCACGCGCGGGATTGGGTTCGCTGAACGGATCTTGACCCTGCGTTTAGCCGGGACATCCATGTAGGCAAGAAAATTGTCTTCACGTCCATCGAGACGGAAGGCAGAACAAACGTTGTGTTATATATACGAAATGTCACGGGTGACTTTTGGGTTCCCGAACCGACGCGTGAGAGATTCATGGGAGGTTGGCATGAGAGGAGCCGACCGTTGCACGCCAAGATATTTTCTACGGTATGGAACCGGAGCGCTGGCCGAAACCATCGCTTGTGCGGCTTGACAACATGACGCGCCGGCGCGTGCATTTGCGCCATATTGCGGACCCGCTTAGTCCGAGAGATCGTAGATGCATGCAGCCGATGGCGGTGCGGGTTACGGCTGGCGAATATGATCTGCCGCATCATCTCGCCGTCGAATACGATGCAGATCTTCTAACCCGCCAAGGAGAGCCGCCGGTTCGCCTGGCGGATGCGGAACTACCGCCTCAGCGGGGGATTTCGGGCGCCAGGATTTCTGGCTCATCGTGACGACGACGGGGTGCAGTTGAGCCGGAAATCCACCCTTGTCCAATTCGAATCAATTGTCCTATGGATCCTGACGCCGGACAGTGGCAATGCCAGCCTGCTGGCGTATAACTTACTGAAATCGCTAGTCATCATGAAATTCACTGTCCGGGTTGGGCCAAGGTGGCATCGGAACGGCTCCACCTCATCCCGCGGCAATGTCCGCTTCGGCATCATCCGTTTCTCCTGCATCCAGGTCACGATCGGTTCGGGGATTTTACATGTTTTTGAGACCAAGACGGCCTCCCCTCGCGAATGCTGATACGTGCGGAAACCAAAAATCGACGAACAACAGACAAAGTCGCATTTTTTTTACAAGTGACGAGGCGGCATCAACATCTGTTCGATTTGAATCATAAATATACCCATGACTCATCCTATGGGATATTTAGATTGTCGTGCTAATCATTTGTTAAGAATAGTCTAGATATTTTCGGGGCGCTTTCCGGCAAAACGCCTGATCCGGTAATGCCTATCCTCATTCCGCTCTGATATCGGAAGGTCCCATGTCGTCAAGCCTCACTCCTCCGGGTAACATCGTTGCTCCTGCGGTCGCATCGGCCACCGCTCCGGGCCAGATTGTCGGTTTCATCCTTCAGAATACCGGCACAACAACTCTCGCCGCGCAGCCCGTTACGCTCAACGAAGTCTTCGCGCCTGGAGCGGTTCCGCAGGGTTCCGGTCTGACGGTGACGATCGGCGGCGTGACCTATCCGGCCCAGCTTGACGCCAAGACATTCAACCCGGACGGGTCGGTCGCCAGCGGGATTGTCACCATCAATGCGCCCGCCATTGCCGCCGGAACCTCCGTTTCCGCGATGCTGAACCTGGCGCCAGCCAACGCGGCGCCGGCGGTCAATCTTGCCTCGGCTCTCGCGAACTACAGTCTGACGGCGGCCCTCAACATCACGGCCAACCAAGGCGGCAACACCGGTTCGCAAACCATTGACATCGCGGGGGCAATTCGTAGCGCGCTCGCCGCCGGCACCGTACAGACCTGGCTCTCCGGCCCGCTGGCGAGCGAAGCGATCGTGAGCATACCGGTTACCGGTTCCCTGCGCATCGAAGCCGATGTGACCGCCTATGCCAATGGCCAGGTCAGCACGACCCTGCAATTCAACAACGACGCCGCGATGCAGGCGAATGGCGGCACGATTACCTATAGCGCCACCATCGTCCAGAACGGTGTCACCGTTGCGCAGGAATCGAATCTGACGCAATACCAATACCAGGATTGGAGCCTCGCCACCGGCACCACCCCGTCTGCAACGGGCCTGAACGTCCAGCACGACATTGCCTATCTCGAAGCCACCGGCGCCATCCCGAATTACGACACGCAATACGGTGTTCCGAGCAACAACATAGCGAGTGAGGCCGCCGCGGTCGCCGCGCCTGGCTGGAATGCCCCGCTCGGCACCGACGGTATCACGCAATACATGCCAATGACGGGCGGTCGTGCCGATATCGGGCCGACCACCCAGGGGAACGCGACGTGGCTGATCACCCAAAACGGCGCCGCGGCTTCATTCGCGCTGGGTCAGGCTATGGAAGCCGGGTCTGTGCCCTGGCATTTCTACGATCCGACGAACAACGGCACGTTCCTCAATACCGCCGACTACGCCACTATCTGGACGGATGGGCGCGGCGGCCCGTCATCCTATACTACCGGTCTTACCCAGCAGGTCAGCCCCAATACCGGCTGGACCCCTGACCCGTCCCATATGCCGGATCTCAATTATGTCAGCTACATGCTGACCGGCAATGTCCAGGCGCTCGAGCAACTCAATGCGCAGGCATCTTTCGCAATCGCAAACTTTTGGCCCGTCCCACGCAATAACGGACAAGCTATAGTTGTTAGTACCGGAAACCAGGTTCGTGGCTCTGCGTGGAGCTTGCGCACAATCCAAGAAGCCGCCTACGCCAATCCTACAGGCTCTGCAGACAAGGCCTATTTTACTTCGGTAACCAATGCAAACTACAGCTATCTGGTGTCCCAGATCTCCCAGCTGACTACCGCAGAGGGTCAAGCGTACGGCTATCTACCGGGAACCTATGGTTATAATGGCGTAACACTGCCACCCTGGCAGGAGGACTATTTTGCCAGCACTGTTATCCAAGGCGCTGAGATGGGTAACGGAAATGCCCTTACGTTCCTGAAATGGGAGTCAAATTTCCTCGTCGGCCGGTTTTTCGCGCAAAGTCAGGGCTTCGCACCTCAGGACGGGATCGCCTACAATCTTTCTGTCGGTCCTCAAACCGGGAACCTTTCAGGTGGCCCTTACTACCAGACTTGGTCACAAATCGAGCAGGCGACGCAAGCCAACGGTCTGTCGAATATTGGCACAAATTGGGCGCAAAGTAACGGTGATTACGGCGCCCTGGCAATGCAGACGCTCGCGGGCATCATCACTGTCAGTGTCAAGAACCCGGCAGTTATGGGAAACTACCAATACGAAGCCATGCAGGCATTCGGCTGGCTTCTCAATAGTGGCGCCCCTTATACCACGCCCGCTTCCATCGCTGCTGGTAATACGCAGTTCCTGATCGATCCCCGCCTTGCGAATGGTCAGCTGCTTTCCTTCGCCAACATGGTCTTCGGCAAGGACGGCGCGAGCGGAGCCACCGCCCTCACACCCATCGATGCGACGACGAATGCCCTGCTCTACGCGGGCGGCGGTGCCGACACACTGATCGGTGGCTCCGGCATCAACCTGCTTTTCGGCGGCGCCGGGAACGATGTCATTTTCGGTGGCCCGAACGGCAACGATATCTTCGCGGGCGCCGGCAACGATACGATCATCGCAGGTGGGGGGGCGACCTACATCAAGGCGAGCAGCACAGCGCAGCTCACCGCCGGCACCGGGCAGGATCTGTTTGTCCTGAATGCGGCGGCAGCCGGCGCCGTCACGATTGCCGGCTTCAACCCTGCCGTTGACAAGGTTGACATCGTCAACGCGAACGGCACGGCGCTGACCGCAACACAGATTTCCGCAATCGAGGCGACGGCCGTCACGGTCAGCGGTGGCATTCGGTATACCGTTTCGCCCAATGAAACGCTTTTCGTTGCCAACGAGACGGTTCCCAGCGGCGCCTGGTTCAACGAGCAGAATCAGACGATCACGCCGTCGGCTTCGCTGATCGGCGCGGCGCAAGCGTACAACACGGCACCTCCCACGGCATCGACGGGCGGCAGCGCCGGCTCCTCAAGTCAGCCAACGCCCGCCGCGCCGAGCACGCCCATGTCGATCGTCACTTCGGGTTCGGCACAAACCGTCCTTGGTGGGAACGGCGGTTCGATCGCCGATACGGTCAGCAGCACCGCGATCAACGTCCAGCAACTCGGACAGTCCGATTTCCTCACCGTCGCGGGTTCGAACGACACGATCAACGGAGTGGGCGGGGCCAGCAGTTTTCCAACCTATGGCAACGTCACCATGTCTGGGATGAATGATCAGATGTCGGTCACCGGCGGCGTGGTGAATGCGGCCGGCAAGGGCGATTCTATCGTATCTTCCAACACTTTTGGCTACTTGACGATCAACGAGACGGGAACCGGCGATTACGTTTCGGCGACCAGCTACGCCACCGTCAGTGTCGGCGGTTCAGGCAATACCGCTGTGCTGGATCTCAAGGCGGGTGCCCCGGGGGCTGTCAGCGCCACGGTCGGCGGCTCGAACGATACGGTGAGTGCGACGGTCTATTCGCCCATCCTCGTCACCGGGGCGGGCAACCTGATCAACGCCAGCGGAAATGCCGCCGTCACCGTTGCCTCAGCTTCCGGTGCCGCGGCAGACACCGTCGTCGCCACCAGTTTCAACACCATCACCACGCAGACGGGCAACGACGTGATCTCCGTCTCCGCCAGCGGCGACGTGACACCGACCATAATCACCGAGAACGGCGCAAGCAGTACGGTTATTCTTGGCATGAACGCTTCGGCCTCCATATCCGGTTCCGGCAGTGCCACCGTTGTCGTTCAGCCCCTGGCGCAACAGATGGCGACCGTTTACGGGTTCAATCCGGCGACGGATCAGATCTCCCTGGCGGGTGCCGGCGGCACGGCGCCCACAACCACCCAGATCGACGCGCTTCTCAAGACGGCCACCGTCACCGGATCGACGGCAACATTCGATCTCGGGAGCGGGGCGACACTCACGCTGAGAGATCTCTCGTCCACGCCGCAAGCAAGCTGGTTTGTCGCGGCCACTCCCTTGTCGGCACCGCCTCCGCCAACCGCCCCACCGCCCCCGCTGTCGGAGACGATCACTGGCGGCGACAATTTGCCCGCCTCAGATACACACAGCGGTGCCGCGATCAACGTCCAGCAACTCGGACAATCCGATTTCCTGACCGTCACGGGTTCGAACGACACGATCAACGGAGTGGGCGGGGCCAACAGTTTTCCAACCTATGGCAACGTCACCATGACCGGGACGAATGACCAGATGTCGGTCACCGGGGGTGTGGTGACGGCGGCGGGTAAGGGCGATTCTGTGGTATCTTCCAATACTTTTGGCTACCTGATGATCAACGAGACGGGAACCGGCGATTACGTTTCGGCGACCAGCTACGCCACCGTCAGTGTCGGCGGCTCAGGCAATACCGCGATGCTGGACATCAAGGCGGGAGCACCCGGAGCCATCGGCGCCACGGTCGGCGGCTCGAACGATACGGTGAGTGCGACGGTCTATTCGCCCATCCTCGTCACCGGGGCGGGCAACCTGATCAACGCCAGCGGCGAGGCCGCCGTCACCGTTGCCGCAGCTTCCGGTGCCGCGGCAGACACCATCGTCGCCACCGGGTTCGACGTCATCACGACGCAGACGGGCAATAGCGTGATTTCCATCCCGGGCGGATCCTGGAATTCAACCATCAACGACATCGGCGGGAATGACACGATCTTCGCCGGGAGCCCCTCTCCTGGCGGAAGCAACGGGCTTGCCATCAACGGCGGCCGCGGGACGCTGTTTATCAACGACCTGGCAAGCGGCCGACAAATCGTCATGACCGGGGGCGAAGGTGCGGTTACAGCAATGGGTGCTGATAACGGCAGCGTGTTCATCGGCGGGACCACGGGCAACAACTACCTCGCGGCCAGCGGCAACAGCACGCTGGTTGGCAATGGCACCAGCAACACCATCGTTGGCGGCTCCGGCGATGAAATGCTTGTCGCCAGCACCGTCAGCGGCGCAAGCAATATCTTCCAACTCAACAGCCAGATGGCCAATGCCACGACCACGATTGCCGGGTTCGGCGCAACGGGAACTCTCGACTCGATCACGCTGAAGTCGGGGCTGTCGATCAGCCAAACTGAAACAACCTCGGCCGGCGGCACACTACTCACTCTGAACGACGGCAGCAGGGTCCTGATCAGCCAGTTTACCAATGCGCTTCACAGCGCGGTGACCAACACCGGTACCGTTCTAACGGGATGAGTGATAACCGCTCGCATGATTGAGCGGAACAACAAGACTCGCCGCCGCATCGTCCGGAATCATGCAGACGACGCGGCGGCCCTGTTCGGTGTGTGGCCGGCATCACGGGCGGAACGTCTGAACCGCACCCGACCTCTGTCGCCGCCCTCGCATCCCAGGCACCCCGGCGCCCGTCGCAGCCGGCGCTCTTGAGCATCATCTGATCAGATGGAGTCATCTGATCAGATAAAGATGCTCTGTTTATCAATGTGGTAGAACACTACATCCGATCCGGATGGATCGGAAAGTGCTCTATTTCAGCCTCTCGGCGATCACCAGCCAGCCGCGCGGCTCGCGGACGATATCCTCGAGCTTCGGCAGCGCCACCGAGCCCAGCGCGAATTCCTTCCAGATGACTTCGAGGATACGCAGCGCCGGCCCCTTGCCCTGTCCGCGGCCGACCACCGTCTCCAGAAACGCGAACCAGTGCAGCCCCTGGGCGAGAACGATCGTGTCCTGTCCAAACCAGGAATCCAGCGTCGGCCCCGCCCAGGCGATGGCCGAGTCGACGAAGAACCCGACAAGCCCTTCGGTGGTCAACTTGGTCGTGGCCGTCATCGCACTCATGCCGGTGGCGTACATCTTCTGCCGGATGATCGCGGTCAGCCGCGCCTCAAGGCTACCCGCCGGCACCGCCTTCTGCGCCACCTCATAGGAGAACCACCCCGCATAGACGACCGGCTTCGCCCGGCGCGAGGGCGGCACCAACTGCTCGAACAGCGCGTTGAGCCGGTACCAGACCAGCCCTTTCGCCCCCGTCTGCACGAGGCTGGTGATGCCGACGATGTCCATCATCGACACGCCCATGGTCGCGCCAATCACCAGCGGCTTCATCGCAGAGAAATAGTCCGCCGTCCTCGGCGAGGGGCCGTCATGGCCGTTCTGTTCGAAGAACGGATTGTCGATGGCGGGATTCTCCGGGTCCGCGGTGATCAGGTCGAACACCCCGGCGAGGAAATTGCCGCTGCCCGTGTGGACAGCCTTCACCCCTTCGCTGACGGCGCCCAGCTTCACCTTGGAAGGGATGAAGGAAACAGCCTTGCCAACAACTCCTGACATCCAGACTCTCCGTTTATACCCATGCGTCATTCATGAACCGGCATCGATCGGCCGACAAGACGAATTCGGGAGCAAAACGACCGGTGCCGCAAAGATCGTTAAAACACAACTTCCAGGTCCAACACCTACCGCCCCACACCCGCGTCAAGCGCGTCGCACGCTCCCTCATTCGGCACCAAGGTCCCCGCCCACGACGATGCCCACGCAATCCGCGAGTGCGAAGCGGTCGTTGCGATCTAATCGGGATTTGACACAGCAGAAAGTGTTCGCGGTCACACAACCGATGCGGAGAAAAAGCGATTGCCCACCCCCGCCCCTCCATGGTCTTCTGCGCC
>NZ_AFPR01000531.1:0-4583 GCF_000219295.1 Acidiphilium sp. PM | reverse complement strand
GGCGCCGTTCTCGCCGGCAAGTCCATGCACCTCGCCGGCATTGAGCGTCAGCGATACCCCCTCCAACGCCCGCACCGCACCGAAACGCCTTGAAACCCCCACAGTTTCCAGAACCGCCTCAGCATGCTTGCACCCGGCCATGCCGCTCCTCCGCCGTTAGAACGGCACGTTGTTCTTCAGCGCCGCCGCTGCATTCGCCGGGGTGTAGATATGATCCGTCAGCACGATGTGCCGCGGCACCGGCTTACCGTCGAACCAGTTCTGCAGCTCGTGAAACGCGATCGGCCCGAAGCGCGGATTGGTTTCGTCATCGGCATAGATCCAGCCGTCAACGATGTCCTGAACCCCCTGCCGGGTGCCGTCGATCGACACGATCTTGACCTGTCCCGGCTTCTTGCCGGCGTCGCGCAGCGCGGTGATCGCGCCGAACGCCATCGTATCCGCTTGGGCATAGACCGCATTCACATTCGGATGCGCGAGCAGAATCTGGCTCATCACCTTCTGCGCGTCGGTGGTGAACCAGTTACCGGTCTGCTCGGTGACGATCTTCATGCCAGGATAGGCTTTGAGCCCAGCGGCGAAGCCCTTGGTGCGCGCCACCTCCACCGAATTGCCGTAGGCGCCCTGAATCTCTGCCACCATCGCGTGGCCGCCGGTCGCCTTCGCTAGTTCTCGCGCGTCGATCTCGCCTTGCTTGAAATAGAAGTTGGAGCCCAGGAAGCTCAGATAATCGCTGCACTTCGAGCCCGCGGTCCGCCGGTCGAGGGTGAGGATGGGAATGTGCTTGGCTGCGGCCTGCGCGAAAGCCGGTTGCAAGCCGGTCGAATCCAGCGGCGCGATGATCAGCGCCTGCGCGCCTTGGTTGATCATGTTCTCGACATCAGCGACCTGGCGCGACTGGTTGCTATGCGCGTTTGTATAGATCAGCCGGCGGACATGAAACGCTTTCGCCGCATCCCGGACCGACTTGGTCTCACCGGCTCGGAACGGATTGGCATTCGATTCAGACTGGCTGAATCCGACTACGAGCTTCGACAAATTGACATGCGTAGGGTGCGGATTCACGCACACCGCCTTCGACTGCATCTGGGTCATTTTTGCCGTATCCAGGGCCGGCGCCGCCCGCGCGACTCCCACGAAGCTCAAGACGGCCGCCATCGCGCCAAGCGCCGAAGCGCTCCTGAAAATCATCATGTTTCCTCCTTCATGACCGCCTTGACGGCGGCTAGTTGATAGTTTTTTATCGATAACAAGCGATCAAAAACCTGTCAATTATATTTTTTCATCAGACCGTATAAATGAAGAACAGAAAGGAAGAAATACCCGTTTTCGTGAACAAAACCGAAGGCGGGACCTTGCCGAACCCTCAAGTATTCCGAAATTGTCAAGTATTCCGAATTTAACTTGCACGGTCTCCGGGAATTATTCCTCCACCGGTTCCGAGATTAATTCGCCCTCCCTTTCCGACTTTATTCGCCCGGCTGGGCGGAGTTGGTCGGTTCGGATGTCAACGGCGGATCAAAGCCAGGCCGGCGCGGCGACGTAAAAACCAGCCACGGGGTTGTGACGTGACAGATATGAGAACGGCCCCTGCAGGGGCCGTTCTCATATCAGCTGCCTGATTGGCGGTGGGTATCAGCTGTCGTTGATTTCGCCGTTCAGCTCCAGGATCTGGACGTGCTGCGTGAGACGATCGAGCAGCGCGCCGGTGCCGGAATTTCCCAGAGCGATGATGTTGTCGCAGCGCGCCAGATCAAGCACCAGCATCTTGTTCAGCGACGGGATCGCGGTGAAGTCGAAGGTATCGAGGCTTCTGACCGCCTGGAAGTGCGCCGCACGGATCCGCCGTTCCACCAGCCGGCGTTCGCGATCGAGCAGCTCCAGCTCCGCCAGCCGCAGCAGGAATTTCGGATGATCCGCGCGATCCTTCGCGCACTCGGCAGCGACCTTGGCATATTCGCGCAGGAAGGTCGGCAGCTTCAGTGCCTACAGATGATGCGCCAGCAGCACCTGCGGCGTCTCGATCGCGCCGCTCATGCCGCGCCTCGGCTCGGCAAAACGCCATAATCCGCGGCAGAGGTCATCCGCACATGCGCCGCCGGCATCACTAAACCCGGCAGGGGGCTTCCTGCGCCACGACCGTGAAGATGCACGTGATCCGGTAGATTCTGTTCCCCTGTCGCGGGCAGGTCCGGTGCCCGCGACATTCCGTTTGAGCCGGCTTTGCCGGTCAGAGCCGTTCGATCCTGCCGGCAGCCTCGTCGATCAGCGCCACGACCTCATGGACGCGCTCCTTGTCGAGCCCGCCCTGCAGCCGGTTGATGAGTACGTTGCGCAGGTTGTGCATGGCCCGCCGCACGGGCACCGCATCGAGACGGCCGCGCGCATTCCCCACCGCATCCAGCCGGGCAAGGATCAGCGTGACCTCGTCTGCCTGTTCGGCGAGATATGCCTGGCCTTCAGTGGTGATCTCGTAGAGCTTGCGCGTACCGTCCGTGACCTGCTCGCTGGCCAGTCCCGTTTCCGCGAGCAGCGTGAGCGTCGGATAGACGATGCCCGGGCTGGGCGCATAGGCGCCGCCGGTCCGCTCCTCGATCGCCCGGATCAGTTCATAGCCATGACGCGGCTGCTCGGAGATCAGTTTGAGCAGGACCAGGCGGAGCTGGCCTCCCTCGAACATGCGGCGGCGACCATGACCATGGCGGCCAAAGCCGCCGTCATCGTCGTCGCTCCAGCCGCGACCACCCCCGAAACCGCGGCGACCAGCGCCGAACCGCCCGGCAAGGCGCATCATTTCTTCATTCAGGCCATGCCGGCCCATGTGTCTTCCAAACATGACTATCCTCGTCACTCCAATATGATGGCACTAAGATATATCTTACTTGGGCCGATGCAAGACCGATCAAGATATATCTTTTGTGTCGGTCGTAATGAACGCCCCGCAAAGAAGGCGCCGGAAACAGGCTCAACCCCTCGCAGCGGGACATGATCGTGTCGGTGTAACGTAACGCGATGTCCGGCGAAGCCTCGGTCGGGATCCGCCGCTACAGCGCAACCAGCAGGCCACGCGCCTCCGGCGTGAAATCACCCGGATAGCGCTTCACCGGGAACCGGTGGCCTTCGTATGTTCGGCGGCCAGGGCAGCGCGCATCCCGTCCATGGTGACAGCGCGTGACGGATCGGCTTTCAGCGCATCAAGAGCCGGGGCCACCTGATCACGCAGCCAGGCTTCCACCACCCGGTCATGCGCCAGCAAGGTGCGCAGCCCGTCGCGGATCACCTCGCTTTCGCTCGCATATTCGACGGCGGCAGACTCTCAACTGTCACGGCGGCAGGCTGATCAGCGGCCTCCTACATGACAACCAGGGACACGACTTTTGGCCCTGCTGGGTGAGTTTCAATCGGCCAGGCTGGCGGTCGAACTGGCCTATCGCAGCAAGCGCCGATTGTTCGGCCTTGCCAGTATAGCACAAATGCGAGATTTCGTGGCACCACCGTGGCAGCCCGAACCCGGACGGGGCCGGGGGCGGCCGTGACTGATGCCGAACCACCCAATCCGGCGTCATCGATGGGGCCACCCGAGATTGCACATCGAGATGCCTTGCCGTACCTCTACTTCGAGGCGGCCATCGGGCCGCCGATCAGGCGATCCGCGATACACGGCTTTCGCTCGACAGGATCCCAAACGCCGGCGGCTCCGAACCGCGAGCAGGTATCTGATCGGCTCTGTTACAAATTTTGCGCGGGGGTGGAGTGACGTATTCTGAATGTGTGCGGTGGCTGTCAGATCGCCTCGCGTTCCATTTGCTGGCCGATAAAAGGCGGTCCCGAGTGAGCGGGACCGCATCAGTCAAGATCGACCAGCGGGTCTCAGAGGGCTTTCTGCCGCCGGCGAACGACGAGACCGAGAACGAGCAAGCCTGTTCCGAGGAGCAGAACACTGCCCGGTTCCGGTACGTCCACTTTGAGAACTGCCGGTGCTCCGTTCGCCTCAACGTAGTCGACAGCGAAACTTGTCATCGATCCCACAGGTAACGTGCCGGTATCGCTGACGGCTTGAGTTTCGCCAGGCGAGTAAGTCACCTTGTTGCCGTTTGCATAGCTGCTGGCGCCATCGTCGTGGGTGATCGTGACGTAGGTGGTCGTCTGTGAATTAAGCGATGTGGTAGTTCGGTAGGCGAAGGTCTGGAGAGGGTCTTGCGGCCGAGAGCCATGTGAAGATGGCGCAAAGAAGCCTGATCAGCCATCTGCGGAGCAGCCGGAGGTTGTGGCCGGCGCCGGCAAGGATGGCGTTGATGGCATCACCGTCGAAGCCGAGCAGGAAGTTTCGCCCCAGATGGCCATCGGTCTTCATGTGGCCGATGACGGGTTCGATGGCTGTGCGTCGGCGCAACTCGCGGCGGATGGTGGGGGTGATGCCGCGTTTCTGGCGGGAGATGAAGATCCTTCTGCCCTCGGCTTCGACGCCGTGGCCGCGATAGCCGCGGTCGACATAGGCGCGGGCGACGGCAACGCCGGTGATCCGCTCGACCTGCTCGATCTGGCCGGCCAGGGTGTGGCCGTCATAGGGATTTCCCGGCTGG